>CAYPYA010000001.1:0-7346 GCA_964414775.1 uncultured Ruminococcus sp.
GCTGGAGGAAAAGACCGGCGAAGCGAACTTCTGGGACGACGCGCAGCAATCGCAGAAGATCCTCAAGCAATTGAAGATCAAGAAATCGCTGCTGGAAAACTACCGCCATCTGAAAGGCGCTTTCGACGACGTTTCCGTTCTCATCGACATGGCGATCGAAGAGGACGACGCGTCCATGACGGACGAGGTGCTTTCCGAGCTGGAAGCGGTCAAAAAGGAATATGAGGAGCAGCGCATCGACATCCTGCTTTGCGGCGAGTACGACGGCAACAACGCCATCGTCAGCATCCATCCGGGAGCGGGCGGAACGGAAGCGCAGGACTGGGCGCAGATGCTCTACCGGATGTATACCCGCTATGCGGAGCGTAAGAAATTCAAGGTCAAGGTGCTGGATTACTTGGACGGCGACGAGGCGGGGATCAAGAGCGTTTCGTTTTTGGTCGAGGGCACGAACGTGTACGGCTACCTGAAAAGCGAGTCCGGCGTTCACCGTCTGGTGCGGGTGTCTCCGTTTGATTCCAGCGGACGGCGGCATACGTCGTTTGCATCGGTCGAGGTCCTGCCGGAGTTTACGGACGAAAACGAGGATATCGAGATCCGCGACGAGGACATCATCGTGGTCGCGCACCGTTCCAGCGGAGCGGGCGGTCAGCATATCAACAAGACCGATTCCGCCATCCGCATCACCCACATCCCGACCGGCATCGTCGTCGGCTGCCAGACGGAGAGAAGTCAGGTACAAAACAAGGAAACCGCCATGCGGATGCTCAAAAGCAAGCTGCTGGAGATCAAGGAGCGCGAGCATCTGGAGCGCGTCGAGGATATTACGGGAAACAAGATGAACATCGAGTGGGGGAGCCAGATCCGTTCCTATGTGTTCATGCCGTATACGTTGGTCAAGGACAACCGCACCTCCTGGGAAACCGGAAACATTCAAGCGGTCATGGACGGGGAGCTGGATGATTTCATCAACGAGTATCTGAAGCTGTCTTGCAAAGGAACCGAAGAAAAATAAACCGTTGTCTTACATGAAAGGAAGAGGTACGATGAAAAAAGGAAAACTGATCGCCGGTCTGTGCCTGATCGCACAATCTCTGCTGTTCTTTGTGCTGTTCCTGGTATACTGGAACCGCTCCAAGAGCCTTTCCCGCACGCTTGCCGTGTTTGCCGCGATCGGCGGGGTCAGCGGCGCTTTGCTGATCATCAATGAGATGAAGAACAAAGCGTACGAGGACGAGCTGGACGAGGATTTTGAGGATTGGGACGGAGAGTTCGGGGACGAGCTGGAGGACTCCTTTGACGGGGAAGTCAGCTGTTCGTTCGAACCGCAGACCGCGGAGTGACCCGCTTCGATCACACGTAAAATTAGCACTCTTACAAAAAGAGTGCTAATTTTAACATTTGGGACATGTTTTTGACGTAAAAAATTCAAAACAGGGCGATATAATAGCGATACTGAAACAATGAAAGGATGTTTGAAATGGCAAACGGAGCGCTTTCGGTCGATACCGAGCATTTGTTTCCGATCATCAAAAAATGGCTGTATTCCGAAAAGGATATCTATCTGCGCGAGGTGCTTTCCAACGCCTGCGATGCGGTGACAAAGCATAAACGGCTTGTTTCCTTGGGCGAGACGGGCGAGAGTGAAGTTCCCTACCGCATCGACGTGCGTACGGACGCGGAAGCGAAGACGCTGACCGTGACCGATAACGGCATCGGCATGACGAAGGACGAGGTGGAGAAGTATATCAACCATATCGCGCTTTCCGGCGCGGTGGATTTCATCTCGAAATATGAGGGCGAGGGCGGAAGCGGCATCATCGGGCATTTCGGCCTGGGCTTCTATTCCATGTTCATGGTCGCCGATAAGGTGTCCATGAAAACCAAGTCCTATCAGGACGCGCCCGCCGTATTGTGGGAATGCGACGAGGCGGGCTCGTATGAGATGAGCGCGTGCGACAAGGCCGAGCGCGGTACGGAGATCACCATGTACCTCATGGAGGATGAAACGTCGTATCTGAACCACGAAACGCTCAAGGGCATTCTGGAAAAGTACTGCTCCTTTATGCCGGTCGAGATCTATCTGCACGACGGCGACAAGGAAGAGTGCATCAACGAGACCCAACCTCTCTGGCAGCGTTCTCCGTCCGACTGCACCGACGAGGACTATAAGGAATTCTATAAAAAGCAGTTCCACGACTATGCAGATCCGCTTTTCTGGGTGCATATCAACGCGGACTACCCGCTGAATTTCAAGGGGATCCTGTTTTTCCCGCAGCGCAAGAATCTGTTCGATCCGCAGGAAAGCGAGATCCGTCTGTTCTATAACTCCGTGTTCGTCGCGGACAACATCAAGGAGGTCTGCCCTGAATTTCTGGTCAACCTCAAGGGCGTTCTGGACTGCCCGGAGCTGCCGTTGAACGTTTCCCGCAGCTACCTGCAAAACGACGCGTATGTCCGTAAGGTCTCCGCGCATATCGTCAAGAAGGTCTCCGACCGCTTGAATCAGCTGTTCACGCAGGACCGCGCTTCGTATGAAGCCAATTGGAGCGGGTTGAAGCCGTATATTGAGTACGGCTGTATCCGCGATGCGAAGTTCTGCGAACGGACCGAGGGCGTGGTGCTGCTGGAAAAGGCGGAGGGCGGCTGGTGTACGCTGGACGAGTATCTGGACGGCAAAGAGGAAGCGACGGTCTATTACACCACGGACGCCAAGGCACAGAGTTATTATCTCGGGCTGTTTGAGCAAAAGGGGATCCCCGTTTTGCTGTTTGACAGCCTGATGGATACCAACTATGCGCAGTTCCGCGAAAGCAAGAACGAAAAGATCAAGTTCCGCCGCATCGATTCGGATCTGGACGCGATCAAATCCGAGGGCGAAGCGGATACAGGCAAACTGGAAACACTGTTCAAGACCGCGATCGGCAAGGACGACGCAAAGATCTCGTTCGTCACGCTCGGCGAGGAGGACGCGCCCGCGCTGGTTTCGGTCAGCGAGGAAAGCCGCCGTATGGCGGAGATGATGCGGATGTACAGCATGCAGGGCGGCAGGAACGATGCTTCGTTCCCGGTCGAGGAGGTGCTGTCCGTCAATATCGGCAGCCCGCTGGTGAAAAAGCTGCGCGATCTCCCCGAGGGAGATGAAAAGGCGTCGCAGATGGCAAAGCATATCTACCTGTCCGCTTTGATGCTTTCCCGCCCGCTGACGCCGGACGAGCAGAAGGAATATGTTGCGCTCAACCGCGCGATCCTGCTGGCGTATTGAACGCATTCCCCTGAGAAGACCCATCGAAAAAGGCGTAGGAAATTCATGATTTCCTGCGCCTTTTGTGTTGTAACTTGTTTACGGGATGTCGCGGTATGCTTCCAGCGTTTCGTCCAGCGCGGACTGCACCTTACCTGCAATGCTCTGCCAGGTGGAAGCAAAGGTGTTCTGACCGGAGAACACGATCTCGTTCATAAAGGCGGACAGCGCGTTCGGGTCGTATTCCGACGTGCCGCCCCAGTTGTACACGAACGCGAGATCGTATACGCGGCTGTTGAAGATGATGTCCAGCATTTCTTCGCTTTCGTTGTCCTGGATCTTGCGTTCCTTCAGAATGACCTGAAAATACGCGTCCTTGACCGTATCGGTGGATGCCTGCATCATCGCGTCTGCAACGATGGCGGACAGCTCGGGGTCTTTTGCGTTCGTCGGGATCGCCACGCAGGTCGCAAACAAAGTCGAAACGCGGGAATAATATTTGTCCTGCGACTCCGTGAACTTGGGAACGGGCAGGATGCCGAAATTGCACTCGAATTCTCCGAGATCGAAAATATCGATCAGGGACAAAGCGCGGAACAGCGCGCGCTTGTTTGCGACGGATTCCGTCGCCGCAAGCCAGATATCCTTCCCGTCCGCGGTCGCGCCGGTGTAAAACCCGCTCTTGGTGCTGTTGAACGGACAGGACGCGTTCGCATCGTTGACCAGGCTGAAGATCTTGTCAAAGACCGCGTTCGAGCCGCTTCCGTTCACCGCAACGATCGGTTCGTCGGCGGCATTCTTGGCGGTGAAACGCTGACCCGCGCCGATGAACAGGCTGCTGACGAAGTTGGAGTTGATCAGAAAGCCGTAGGTGTCCTTGTAGCCCATGCCGGCAGTACCGTCCGTATTAGCGGTCACGGTACGCGCCATTTCCTGCAGCTTGTCGATCGTCCATTTGCCGCTTTTGACCAGCTCATACGGATTTTCCAACCCGCTGTCGCTCAATACGTCCTTGTTGAACACCAATGCGTGCGTGCAGGCGAAGGACAAAAGAGACATGTCGCCGGTCACGAAATAGTTCTTTCCCGCGATGGAAAGATCGCGTACCGAGCCCTGATCGTAATAGGATTCCTGCAAATGGATGTTCTCCAGTTGGGACAGATCGAGGAACAGCCCGGACCCCGCCAGATCGGACGCGTCGCTCATGTACGGCATGATCAGATCGTATTCGCTGATCCCCGCGACCGAGTTGTTGCGTACCTTGGAGCGCATGTCTCCGACGGATTCCGTCCGAACCTCCTTGACGTTGACGTTGAAGTGCTGCTTGATGAGCGCGTTGCGTGCGTTGATCGCGTCGTTCAGCCGCTGGTAGCTGTCCTTCTGCGGACAGATCTCAACGGAAGCGTACGTCCCTCTGCAATCCCCTTCGACAAGAAATACGCAGTCCTCGCCTCCGAAATCCTTTTTCGGCAGGTTGGAGAACAATTCCCGCTCGGGGCTTGCTTCGGACGCTTGACTTTCGGGAGCGGAGGTCTCCGTTTGGTCTCCCGCTTTGGAACAGGCGCCCAGCGCCGTCAACAGGAGCAGAGCCATGCAGGCCGCATACAGACGGATGGTTTTTCTCATGATGACCGTTTCCTTTCCGAATGGTTTTGTTGCCGGTTCACTATAACACCACCTTACCATAAAAATTTGCATCCGTCAAGAAAAAACACGTTTTTCTTTGACAAATACGAAAAAACGTGATATACTATATCCGTAAAAAAGCGGCTACCGTTTGAAAAGAGAGCATTATGTACGAAAAAACGCTGACGGAGCTTTCCGTTGATTTTCTTTCACAACTATATGGGACGCTGGATTCCAACCTTTCCTTGCTGGAGGACGCGTTCGGCGTGACCGTTTCCTGCCGTGACGGCGGCTTGCGCATACAGGGAAGCACATCGGAGGAGGTCGCGCAGGCGGCGGACTGCATCCTGCAATTGCAGCGGCTTTCCGAGCTGTCGGGAATGCCGGACGATACCGGCGTCCGCTATGTCATTTCCATGATCCGCGAGCATCGGCAGGACGAGCTTGCCGCGCTGTACAGCGACTGCATCTGCCTGACCAATAAGGGCAAGCCCGTCAAGGCGCGTACCGTCGGACAGCGCAAATATGTCGACGCCATTCGTGACAAGACCGTCGTGTTCGGCGTCGGTCCCGCGGGAACGGGAAAGACCTTTCTGGCGGTCGCGATGGCGGTGAACGCGCTGAAGCAAAAGCAGGTCTCCCGCATCGTTCTGACGCGTCCGGCGGTGGAAGCGGGGGAGAAGCTCGGCTTCCTGCCCGGCGATCTGCAAAGCAAGATCGACCCCTACCTGCGTCCGCTGTACGACGCGTTGGGGGAATTGCTCGGCGGAGAGGGCGCGGCGCGGAACGCGGAAAAGGGAACACTGGAGATCTGTCCGCTTGCGTATATGCGCGGCAGAACGCTGGACGACGCGTTCATCATTCTGGACGAGGCGCAGAATACGACGCCCGAGCAGATGAAAATGTTTCTGACCAGACTGGGGAACCACAGCAAGGCGGTCGTGACCGGCGACGTGACACAGATCGACCTTCCGCGCATGTGCCGCAGCGGGCTGGTCGAAGCCATCGAGGTACTGCAAAACATCAAGGATATCGAGATCTTCCGCTTTTCCCGCAAGGACGTCGTTCGGCACCCGCTGGTACAGCAGATCATCGAAGCGTACGAAAAGCACGAGACCAAAACCGAGGACCCTGCGAAATAAAGCGTTTCGCCATGAAAGAAGGAATACAGCCATGATTCGATTTTTTGTGGAGCAGGACGAAAAATTTCCGATCCCGAAAAGCTATCTTCCCCTGATGAAGCGCGCCGTGCGCGCCTGCGTGGAGCAGGCATACCCGCATCATCGCTTTGAAGTGGAGCTGACCGTTTGCGGGGACGAGGAGATCCGGCGGCTCAATCGGGAGTATCGGAGCATCGACCGACCGACGGACGTGCTTTCCTTTCCGATGCTGGAGTTTTCCATGCCGACGGTTTACGTTTCGCTGGGCAGTATCGTCATTTCCGCGGAAACGGCGCGCAGACAGGCGCTGGAATACGGGCATTCGCTGAAACGGGAGCTTTGCTTTTTGGCGGTGCATTCCGCTTTGCATCTGCTTGGGTACGACCACGAAACGGAAGCCGAGCGCGAGCAAATGGAACAAAAACAGAAGGAACTTTTGGATTCTTTGGGAATTTATCGTTGAGAGCAAGAGGACAGAATATGACCAGAACCGCATTTATCACCATCACCGGAAAGCCCAACGTCGGGAAATCTACATTGCTGAACACCCTGCTCGGGGAGAAGGTCGCCATTGTTTCCCGCAAGCCGCAAACGACGCGGAACCGCATCACCGGCATTCTGACCAAGGGGGAGGATCAGTACGTGTTCATCGACACCCCCGGTCTGCACCGCCCGCAAACCATGCTGGGCGAATACATGATGAAGCAGGCGGGCAACGCCGCCGCCGACTCGGACGTGATCCTGTTTCTGATCGAAGCGTGTACGGAGCTGAACGCGACCGAACGCGCTTCCTTAGAACGGTACAGCCGTTCCGATTCGCCGCTGCTTCTGGCGATCAATAAGGTGGATAAGGCGGATAAGGGCAAGCTGGCAAAGCAGATTTCCGCGCTGAGCGAAGCCTACCGTTTTGACGCGCTTCTGCCCATCTCCGCTTCGACCGGAGACGGGGTGGAAGGCATTTTTCAGGAATTGGAGCCGTTCATGACCGAGAGCGTGCATTTCTTCCCGGACGACGAGCTGACCGATCAGCCGGAGCGGCAGATCTTTGCGGAGATCGTGCGGGAAAAGGCGTTGCGTCTGCTGGACGAGGAGGTGCCGCACGGCATCGCCGTCGGGATCGAGGAATTCAAGGAGAAAAAGGACGTGCTGGTCGTGCGCGCCGAGATCTACTGTGAACGCGCCGCGCATAAGAAGATCATCATCGGCAAGAACGGCGAGATGCTCAAAAAGATCGGCACCTATGCCCGCGAAGAAGCGGAAAAGATATTCGGAACACGCGTGTATCTGGATCTTTGGGTGAAGATCAAGGAGAACTG
>CAYPYA010000002.1:0-3598 GCA_964414775.1 uncultured Ruminococcus sp.
GCTTTACCTGCCGTTATGCGCTTTCTGGCTGGCTGTTTTGCTGCTGCTCGGCGGCTGTTCGGCAAAGACGGGGGATGCGTCCGCGCTGCTTGCAAAGGACGGCGAGCCGTCGGTCACCGTCTGCATCGACGCGACGGCGGCGGTCGCCTACGGCGGCGGGGAAGGCGCTTTGGGCGTAGATTTGGGGGACGGGATGATCCTGCCCGCGACCGCCTTCCGTCTGGAGGACGGGGACAGCGTTCTGATGGTCCTGCGGCGCGTGACTGAAGCGATGAGCATCCAAACGGAAACGCAGGGCGGTTACGTAGAGGGCATTGCCAATTTGTATGAATTCGACTGCGGAGGCGAGTCGGGATGGATCTACACCGTCAACGGTGCTTCTCCACCGCTGTCCGCGGCGGCGTATTTCCCGAAAGACGGGGATGTGATCGTATGGACGTATATCACATCCTTTGCAAACGAAATATAGAGAGGATCCTGCATATGTCAGAATGTTGTTTTGCCAAGCTTCCGCTTCGCGGAACGTTTACGCCGCGCTGGCCGTTTGCGACCGAGCTGTACGGTCGGCTCCTGTATATCCGCTCCGGGCAGGAGCAGGTTCTGCTGTGCGCGTTTGACTCGCTGAACACCTGGGCGAGCGACACCGCAAAGTTCCGGAAAGCAGTTTCCGCCGCCTGCGGCATTCCGGAAAAGAGCATCATCTACCACGAATTGCAGGCGCACGCCGCGCCCAACTACGATCAGATGCACGAGGGCATGGATCGGATCATCGAGCGGACGGTCGCGCTGGTGAACCAAATGAAACAGGACGCGCGTCCGTTCCGTTGTGAGGTGTCGGAAGCGTATTTCGGGACGGAATGCAGCTTCAACCGCGAGCAGTACATCGAGGGGCTGGGCGGCGTGACCGTCTGGACGGGCATGACGTTCGACGAGAAGCAGCGTCCCTGCACGAACAACAAAAGCATTCTGCTGTTACAGGATTACCGTCCCGAGCTGGACAGCCTGAAACAGCCGGTGCGGTTTGACAACCCCAACGACCCGCTCGCCTATCTGTTCCTGTTCCGCGACAGCGAAACGAACGAGGTGCTGGGCAGCCTGTCCCGTTTCGCCGCGCATCCGGACGTCGGAGTGCTGTTTGAGCTGCGCCCGGGTCTGGAGGGCAAGAGCAAGATGTACCACTACGACTTTGACTGGCCGGGCTATCTTTCCTCCAAGCTGGAACGCGATTACGGCGGCATTTCGATGTATGTCAACGGTCCGTGCGCCGACCTGTCCACGAAGAAGGGGTACGAGAACATCAACAGCTTTGAGGAATCGGACGCGGAATGCCGTCGGCTGGGCGAATGGTTCGCGGAGAAGCTGGAGCAGTCGTTCAAGACGCGTCGGCGGGTCCTGCAAAACACGGATTTTCTGAAAACCGAAACGTTTACGGTCAAGGTCCCCATGCGTGAGGACATGCCGCACACGCTGGACGAAGCAAAGAACGGACAGCAGGCGTATGTGGAACGTGAGAGAAACGCATATCTGGAGGCGATCCACGACCCGAACCGAACGCCCGCACAGGTCAAGCATCAGATCGACGAGTACTGGAAAGCGCTTTATAACGGGCGCATGGCATGGGACATCTGCGGCTTTGACGAGCAAACGCTTGCAAAGCGGGAGGTGACCATAAGCATCCCGTGCGTGCGGTTTGCCGACTATCTGTTCGTCGGTCTGCCGGGCGAGAGCCTGACGGAAATGGCGACATGGCTGCGCTCGACCTTTACCGGCTCGCGCACCGTTCCGCTGGACCAGTGCAACGGGTATTACAGCTATATGGCGACGCCGCGTTCGCTGACGCTGGGCGGATACACCTATTGGTGCAGCTGGACGACGCGGGATACGATCCCGTCCATGCAGGAGCAGTTGGTTCCGTTGATCCGCTCCTTCCTGGAGGATTGAATTCGCTTTTTGCACAATCGAAACTTGTCAGATTCGGTTCTTTTGCACAATTCATTGTTTAATATGTGCAAAATAGGAATTCCTAATTTGTAAAATACGTAGAATATTCATCTTGTAATTTCCTCGGCGATGTGGTAAGATATCGGTACCATCAAGGAAAGAGAGGAAAACAGTTACAAGATATGAAGATGACGAACCAAAAGCAAACCTATCTGTATCGGGTGGTATTGGACACGGTCAGCGACGTGAATGAATTCAACCGCATCGCTTCTTCCTGTGAGGGAGAGGTATTTCTGGTGGGAGAAAATATGAAGGTCAATGCCAAGAGCCTGCTCGGTACGCATATGGCACGCATGGCATGGGATGAGTTGTTTGTCGAAACGGACTTCGATTGCTATCATATATTTGAGAAGTTCATCGACTGAAAACGGATACTGTCTATGCAAGCAAACGGCGTAGCCCTCCGAAACGGGGGCTGCGCCGTTTTGTGCTGTGTCTTTTTTGCTTGTCAGATCTGCATCTGGGAGGACAGGAACATGGCGCCGGTGTTGATCAGCTTCTTGGCGATCTCATCCGGCGTTTCGAGCGTGTTCTTGGAGAGGGACATCACGCCGCCGACGACGTTTCCCTCGCTGATGATCGGCGTCATATAGGAGATGTGCTCCGTGCCGTTTTCGGTCGCGGAGATGGGAGACTTGCTTCCTTCGGCGCTGTACGAGCGGCGGCTTTCCAATAGATCGGAAAGCGTTTCCGTGATCGGCTTTTCGAGATATTCCTTTTTCGGGACGCCCGCCGCGGCGACCACGCTGTCCAGGTCACAGATGACTACGGGGAAGCCGGCTGCCTTATGCACCGCCTCGGCATACTGCGCCGTAAAGTCTCCGACCTCTCCGACGGGGGAATACTTCTGAAACACCACGCCGCCCTCCTCGTTTGTGAAGATTTCCAGCGGCTCGCCCTCGCGGATGCGCAGACTGCGGCGGATCTCCTTGGGGATCACGACGCGTCCGAGATCGTCGATGCGCCGCACGATACCGGTTGCTTTCATATATAAACAGTCCTTTCTTTTTTTTCGTAAAACGCGCCGCGTGACGGCAATGCCGTCCGTTTGGCCGCACGGTCTTTTTTGCTATACGGTTCTATTGTTTGCAAAGTTTGGGAGATTATGCAAAAAAACGACGCATGTTGTATTGTGAAAAGAAAAAACAACGCCTGCACCCGAAAGGAGGGCGCAAGGCGTGTTAGGTTTGAAACATAGATGTTTGGAACATAAATGTTCCTGTGATGTCCGCATAAGGAATGGTCATAAAACGGATCGCAAACGGCAGGAACGGCTTACAGTTTTTCAAACACCGCCGCCGTGCGGGCGGGGAGGTAGCAGAGAAACCCGATCCTGTTACCGTTCTGCTCTTTTTTTGCCGTGTAGCGGTAGGTTCGGTCGATGCGTCCGAACCCGCCGAACCGCGGTTCGTCCGTCGAAAGGCACACGCGGTACGTCCCCTCGCGCCCCGTCGGAATGAAGCATTCCTTCAGCGAATCCGTCGGGTGGAAATTGAACGCGAACACCGTTTTCCCCTTGGCAAACAGCAACGTCTTGTCATTGTCCCCGATCCAAAGGCTTTGCGCGGCGCGCTCGATCAGCGCGTCCTTTTTCAAT
>CAYPYA010000003.1:0-4652 GCA_964414775.1 uncultured Ruminococcus sp.
GCGGCATATTTCCGCGCTGCCTTGATCGCACATTCATTGGCTTCCGCGCCGGAATTGCTGAAAAAGACCTTCTTCATGCCGGTACGTTCGCAGAGCAGTTTGGCAAGAGCGACGCACGGCTGCGTGTAATACAGATTGGAGGTATGCTGTACCTTTCCGAGCTGTTCCTTCACCGCTTCAGACCACACTTCATCCGCGATGCCGAACGCGTTCACGCCGATACCGGATCCCAGATCGATATAGGATCTCCCGTTCGTGTCATACAAAACCGAGCCTTTTCCCGAAACGATCTCGACCGGGAAACGCGCATAGGTATTTGCCACATAGGTTTGATCCAGCGTTGTCAATTCACTCATATTTCCGATTATCCTTTCCCGCAGAGCCATTTTTGAAACGGATTACCGTTCCGACATCACCATGGTGCCCGCGCCCTCATCCGTCAGCATTTCCATCAGGATCGCGTGGGAAACGCGTCCGTCCATAATGGTGACGTTCTTGACGCCGCGATGGATCGCCTGGATGCAGCAGTCCACCTTCGGGATCATGCCGCCGCTGATCACACCCTCGGAAAACAGTTTTTCCGCCTCCTCGAGCGTGACCGACGGAATGAGTGTGGACGGATCGTCCTTGTCCCGCAGGATCCCGGCGATATCCGTCATCATGATCAAACGTTCCGCCTGGAGCGCCCCCGCGATATACGCCGCGGCGGTGTCGCCGTTGATGTTATAGCTGTTGCCCTGCTGATCACAGCCGACGGTGGAAACAACGGGGATATACCCTTTTTCCAGCAGGTCTGTGATGGCTTCGATATTCACCTTGGTGATCGAACCGACATAGCCCAGACGCTCGTCCTTTTGCTTTGCTTCGATCAGTCTGCCGTCCATGCCGGAAATGCCCATCGCTTTCCCGCCGTTGCATTCCAGCAGATTCACAAGCGTTTTATTGACCTTTCCCGCCAGAACCATTTGTACGATATCCACGGTTTCCTTGTCCGTTACGCGCAAACCGTCTACAAAGGTCGGCTGTTTTCCGAGCTTTGCCATGAGATCGGTGATCTCCGGACCGCCGCCGTGTACCAGAACGATCTTCACCCCGACCAGCCACAGAAGAACGATATCCTCCATGACCTGGCTTTTCAGTCGGTCATCGATCATCGCGTTCCCGCCGTATTTGACCACCACGGTTTTGCCGTAATACTTTTGAATATAAGGCAGCGCCTGCGTCAGCACCTCGGCGCGCTGTGCGTTGGAAAAATGGTTTTGCATGATGTCGTCCTCTGCTTCATGTACGGTAGTCACCGTTGATTTTTACATAGTCATACGTCAGATCGCATCCCCACGCGGTCGCTTCGCAAGCGCCGTCGTGCAGATCGACCAGAATGTCGATCTCCTTCTCGGAAAGGATCTCTTTCGCCTTTTCCTCGGAAAACGGAACGCCCGCTCCGTTTTGACAGACCGCGATCTTCCCTTTGACGGAAGCGAAGGAAACCGCGATCTTTCCGACCTCCACATCCGCGCCGCTGTACCCGATCGCGCAAAGCACACGTCCCCAGTTTGCATCCGCGCCGAACATCGCCGCCTTCAGCAGAGAGGAACAGATCACGCTTTTGGCAACCGTTCTCGCCGTTTCGACGGTCTTTGCGCAAGACACCTTACATTCCAACAGCTTGGTCGCACCCTCGCCGTCCCCGGCGATCCGACGGCAGAGATGCACCGTCACGGTATTCAGTGCGTTCATAAACGCCGTGAACGCCTCCCCCTCGGAATTGATCTCGGCGTTGCCTGCCAAGCCGTTTGCCATGATGGCGACCATATCGTTGGTAGAGGTGTCCCCGTCGATGCTGACCATATTGAACGTTGAAGCAACGTCCGTCTGCAAGGCGCGGGAAAGCATTTCGGAGGAAATGCAAACGTCCGTGGTCAGAAAGACCAGCATGGTCGCCATATTGGGATGGATCATGCCGCTTCCCTTGGCGATACCGCCCAAATGGCAGACCTTTCCGTCGACCGTAAAGGAAACGGCGATCTCCTTGAGCTCGGTATCGGTCGTCATGATGCCCTCGGCGGCTTCCCTCCCGCCGTTTGCGGACAAGGACGAAACCAGCGACGGAATGCCCTTCTGAATGGGCTGCAGATCCAGCGGCTGTCCGATCACGCCCGTGGACGCGACAATGACGTCCTGCGGCGACACGTTTAAGGACGAAGCCAGGCAGTCGCACATCGCCTGTGCGATCTCCTCCCCGTCGGCATTACAGGTGTTGGCGTTCCCGCTGTTGCAAAGAACTGCCTGCGCCCTGCCGTCGGCAAGATGCCGCTTTGTGACGACCAGCGGCGCACCCTTGACCAGATTGGTCGTATAGACGGCGGCGGCGTTGGCGGGGACCTGACTGTAGATCAGCGACAGATCCCTTTTAGTGCGGTTCTTGCGGATACCGCAATGCACGCCGCTTGCCTGAAAGCCTTTTGCGGCGCATACACCGCCGCTCGTTTCTTGTATGTTCATCGATTTGATTCCTTTCTCAAAGGTTCAGTCCCGTCGTTTCCTCTACGTTCAGCACACAGTTCAGATTCTGCACCGCGGCGCCCGAAGCGCCCTTTCCGAGATTGTCATAACGGGCGATCAGCAAAATCCGTTCGTCATTGCCGCAAACCGTGATCTGCATATCGTCACGACCCGAAAACGCAGCCGCGGACAGGAAACCGCTTTCATCTCCCGCTTCCGCATAATGTACGATTTTTCCGTTGTAACGCTCTGCGTACAATGCGCGGATATCCGAAACATTCCCGCGCAGGTCGGAAGAAAACAGAGGCACGGTGATCTCCATTCCGCTGTAAAAATCCGCAATGATCGGGCAGAAAACGGGAGCGTTCGTCAGCTTGGTCATACGAACCATTTCGGGCAGATGCTTATGGCTCTGCGTCAGCGCGTACATACGCGGCGCGTCCAACAGAACATCCCGCTCCTCGCTTTGGTAAGCGGCAATGGTTTTCTTGCCGCCGCCCGAATAGCCGGTCAATGAGATGCAGGTCAAACGCACATCCCGATCCAACAAGCCCTGCTCCACCAAGGGAGCGACCAAGGCGATAAAGCCGCTGGCATGGCAGCCGGGATTGGCGATCCGTTTCGCGTTTGCGATCCTTTCCCGCATTCCGTTCAACTCGGGAAACCCGTAGGTCCAGCCGTCCGAAGTGCGGTGCGCCGTAGAGGTATCGATCAGCAGCGTATCGGTGTCCTCTGCCAAAACGACCGCTTTTCTCGCTTCCTCGTCCGGCAGACACAGAAAGGTAAAATCCGCTTTCCGCATGGCCTCACGGCGAGCGTCGGGATCCTTACGCAGTTCATCGGGCAATTCGATACAGGTCAGATCGGTTCGCCTGCTCAGACGTTCCCGGATCTGCAAGCCTGTCGTTCCGGCGCTGCCGTCCACAAATACGGTTTTCATGACGCAAACATCCTTTCCATACGCTCTGTCACATAGTTGATCTGCGCGTCCACCGAACGGACCGATGTGCCGCCCTCGGAGATGCGCTTCTCCACGCAGGTCTCCAACGCGATCGCATCATATACGTCCTCCCCGAACAGCTCGCTGTACGAGCGGTAAACCGCAAGCGGGAGCGTTTCCAGCACGCAGGAACGGGAGATACACTCCGCGACCAGCTTTCCGGACAATTGATATGCCGAACGGAACGGCAATCCCTTTTTCACCAGGTAGTCCGCCAGATCGGTGGCGTTGATGAAACCGTTCTGCGCCGCCTGCTTCATGCGATCCGGCAGCACGCGCATGGTTTCCAGCATGGGCGTCAGAATGCGCAGGCAGGCATGAACCGTATCGACCGCGTCAAACACGCATTCCTTATCCTCCTGCATATCCTTGTTATACGCAAGCGGCAGACCCTTGAGCGTGGTGAGCAACGACAGCAGGTCGCCGTATACACGCCCTGTTTTGCCGCGGATCAGCTCCGCCATATCGGGGTTCTTTTTCTGCGGCATGATGGAAGAACCGGTCGTATAGGCGTCGGACAGCTCAATGAATTTGAACTCCCAGCTCGACCACAGGATCAGTTCCTCGCTAAAGCGGGACAGGTGCATCATCAAAAGCGCGCTGTCCTGTAAGAACTCCACGCAGAAATCGCGGTCGGAAACGCCGTCGATGCTGTTCCGGCACAGCTCGTCAAAGCCCAACTTTTTTGCTTCCATGCGACGGTCGGTGTCATAGGTGGTTCCAGCCAGCGCACAGCATCCGATCGGAGAGCAGTTGATGCGCTTGCGTCCGTCCTGAAAGCGTTCCGCGTCCCGCAAAAGCATCATCGCATAGGCGAGCAGATGGTGACCGAACGTGATCGGCTGCGCGCGCTGCAAATGGGTATAGCCGGGCATAATGGTAGCGCGGTGCTCTTTGGCGCGGGACAGTAAAACGCAAAGCAGCTGCTTGATCTCCGACAAAACCGCGTCCGTTTCGTCCCGCAGGTACATGCGCATATCCAGCGCGACCTGATCGTTGCGGCTTCTCGCCGTATGCAGCTTCTTTCCCACGTCGCCGATCCGGGAGGTCAGCTCCTGTTCGACGAACATATGGATATCCTCGCACGACCAGTCAAACGAAAGCGTTCCGCTTTCCAGATCCTCCAGAATCGAGGAAAGACCGTCTATCA
>CAYPYA010000004.1:0-3624 GCA_964414775.1 uncultured Ruminococcus sp.
CCGCACGTTCCTATCGTTCCCATCGTTCCCTTCCGAACCCCCGCGATGTTAAAAAGATAGAACGAGGGCACAACGAAGAATAAAGGGGCGCGAAAAGGACGCGCGGGGGTGTTCAAACACCCCCGAACCCCCGCAATATTAAGAGGATTCTTTCATGATTCTATCGCAGAACCGTGCTCAAAAACTCTTTGCGCCCCTCCGAGCTCCATGATTTTCGGCAAGTCCCTCCCTGTTCCTTCGTCATAGAACCGCACGCGCCCATTCCACGCGCCCCTTCGAACCCCCGCAATATTAGGATTTTTCCACATCTATGCCGCCATGCCGCAGAGCCATGCGCAAAATTTCAAGTCGCGAAAGCAAAACGTCGCCGCCATGAAGATTCATGGCGGCGGTTACCGTTTCTCTCAATAGCTTGTCCAAGCTGTGGGGGCGCGGGGGTGCTTTAGTACCCCCGCACGTTCCTATCGTTCCCCCTGAAATTCAGGCTGCCTTTTTTAACGGCTTCCCCCATGCCTGCGGTGCGATCACTCGGCGGGCGTTTCGGACGTGCCGGACGTCCCGTCTGTACCCTGTGCGCCTGCCTGCAAAGCGGCGATATCCAGAATGGACAGCGCGCCCTCCCCGCCGACGTAGGTATCCGGCAGCTTGCCGTCCCACGTATTCACGAGGAAGTACTGCAAAAGCTCCTTGGTCAGCGATTTGTTGATGGCTTCGTTCTTTGCCGCTTCCTTCTTACCCGCGTACTCCGCCGCGTCCGCCTGGATCTTGGTCACTTCGAGATCGGCTTCCGCCTGGATCTTTGCGACCTCGGCGGCGGCGTTGGCTTCGATGACCTTACGTTCGGCGGCGGCGCTCTCCTCCATGATCGCCTGCTCCTGCGTGATCTGTGCCTGTAATTTGTTCTGTGCGGCGACCTGCTTGGCTTCGACGGCGGCGGTAAACGCGTCGGTGAAGTCGATGTTCTCCACGGCGGTGGACACCACCTGGATGTTGTAGGACGCAAGGTCGTCCGTCAGGATCTCCATGATCTTGGTGGACAGATCGTTGCGGCTCTCCACCAGCTCGTCGGCGGTGTACTGCGCGATCACGCTCTTGACCGCTTCCTGAATGCGCGGCACCATGACCGTGTCATAGTAGGCTTCCCCGATGGAACGGTAGATGGTCTGCGCGTTGCTCTTTTCGATCTGGTAGTTGATGGAATAGGTCACGTCCACCTCCTGAATGTCGCTGGAGAAGCAGCTCATTTGCAGCGTTCCCTTCTGGTTGCGGTTGTCCATACGGACCACCTCCTGCCACGGAAGCTTGAAATGCACGCCCGCTTCAAAGGTGTACTCCTCTACTCTGCCGAACGTCGTGACGATGCCGGTATGCCCCGTCGGGACCGAGCTGATGCACGCGCCGATGGCAAGCAAAAGCCCGAACAGCGACAGCAATTGCTTCTTGCCTATTTTCCAGGAAAGCTGTGATTTGACGCGCCCGTTCTGCGAAATTTTGACGCTGCCAAAGCCCAGCGCCACGAACAGCCCGACCGTGACGATGACCGCCAATACGATGAATACCATAATGTTTTCTCCTTTAATATATGTGTTTCTTTTTTCTTACTTGATTGAGGGCTTACTTTGCCGCCGACAAGCCCGCGAGCCGTCCCGTCGCAAACGCGATCTGGAGGTTGTACCCGCCCGTATACGCGTCCACGTCCAGCAATTCTCCCGCGAAGTACAGCCCCGCGACCCGTTTGGATTGCATGGAGCGCGGGTCGATCTCATTGACCGCCACGCCGCCGCGGGTCACGATGGCTTCCGCCAGCGGGCGCGTTCCGCTCAATATGATATCCAGCTTCTTCAGCCCCGCCAGCAGCCGCTTGCGCTGTTCCTTGGTCAGCGAATGCGCCTTTTCCTCCCCGTCGAACGACAGCCGCCGCAAAAACGGAAGGATCATCTTGGACGGAAGCAGATGCGCCATGCAGTTGGAAAGCGATTTGCGGTTGTTCTCCGCAAACTCGCGCAGCAAGCGTCGGTCGAGCGTCTGCTCGTCCAGAGCCGGCTTCATATCCAGCCGCAAAAGCACCGGAAAGCCGCTTCGCAGATGCGCCGACGCGGACAGCACGATCGGACCGCTCACGCCGAAATGGGTGAACAGCAGTTCCCCCTGCTCCCGGTACAGCGTTTTGCCGTCCTGTAGGAACGAAGCGCCGACGTTGCGTAAGGACAGCCCCATGCAGTCCTTACAGAACGTGTCGTCCGAGCAAAGCGGCACCAGCGACGGACACGGTGGGTTCACCGTGTGCCCCACGTCCCGCGCAAGCCTGTAGCCGTCCCCCGTCGAGCCTGTCAACGGATAGGACGCGCCGCCCGTCGCAATGATCAGACGGTCGCATTTCAGCTCGCTTTGCGTTCCCCCTCTCCGCAAGACCAGCCCGGTCACACGTTTTCCGTCCGTCAGGATGCGTTCGCCGACCCCCTGCAAAAAGCGAACGCCGTGCTCCCGCGCAACGCGCACC
The DNA here is from genome assembly GCA_964414775.1 of uncultured Ruminococcus sp. Taxonomy (GTDB): domain Bacteria; phylum Bacillota; class Clostridia; order Oscillospirales; family CAG-382; genus Coliplasma. Next base: position 2,501 of record CAYPYA010000004.1, read on the forward strand.
AGACAGTCGGTCACGTCCCTTGCACGGTCGCTGACGGGAAACACCCTGCGCCCCCGCTCGACCTTGGTCGGAACGCCGTTCTGCTCGAAAAAGGAAACTGTTTCCTGCGGCGGAAACTCCGTCAGCGCCCGATACAGAAATCGCGCGTTCTCCGGCACGTTGGAAAGAAACGTGTCCAGATCGCAGTCGTTGGTCAGATTGCAGCGTCCCTTGCCCGTGATGTTCAATTTCTTGCCGCAGAACGGGTTCTTTTCCACCAGCAGCACGTCGTTTGCCCCCTCCGTTCCCGACGCTGCCGCCGCATTACACGCCGCGTTACGCGAAGCGTGTATTGCCGCGAAAAGCCCCGCCGCGCCGCCGCCCAGTACGACGATCGTTTTGCGCATCTCTTGTTTCCCACCTCCATAGCCCTTTTTCGGCTCCGATTTTCGCATCTTACAGACCATAGTATAGCACATAGTCATGTGATTGTCAATAGGTTTCACATGATTTTTTCGAAAAATTATTTTTGCCATTTCTGTGCATATTTGCTTGACAAAAAAAGGTCTGTGTGTTAAAATATATAGGTAAAGATACGATCGTTGTAAAATAGTGTCGTAAAATGCAAAGACCAACCGGAAAGAATGAGCGTGTGTCTGCTCGATGTGCCGGACGAATGGCAAAGGAGACACGGTGATGTTTGAAATCGGACAGCAAATCATATATGGAAGCAACGGCGTTTGCAAAATCGAGGACATCGTTTTGCGGGAGAACCCCATGCTCGGCGGGACACAGCAGGTCTACATCATGCGGCTTGCCTCCGGGCTGACCTCGTACGTACCGGTCGAAAGCAGCGTGTTCATGCGCGCGCTGGTGTCGCCGGAGGAGGCAAAAGCGGTCATCCGGGATTACCCCGCCATCACGACAAAGAGCTTCCCCGCGACCAATTCCAAGGCGCTTGCGGACCTGTACCGCTCCATTCTTGCCCTGCATGACCCGCGCGAAACGCTTTGCCTGTACAAATCCCTGCGTGCAAAGATCGACCGTGCGCTGGAAAACGGGAAGCGCCCCGGCGCGATGGACGAACGCTTTGCCGCCGCCGCCATCCGGGAGGTCATGGACGAGTTTTCCGCCGTGCTGTGCGT
>CAYPYA010000005.1:0-8923 GCA_964414775.1 uncultured Ruminococcus sp.
GAAAGCAGATCGTGGCGAAGCCAGTTCAGAAACCCCTGAAACGCCTGCCCCTCGGCAAGCCCCAACCGTTCGGGAAGCCCGATCGTATTCCATAACCATTCAAAGAATTGCAGCATCGTTCGCTTCTCCTTTCATTCCGAAACCAATGTCCTTGACGCGTTCAGGCTTGCCCCTGCTCGCCTTTTTGCTTGATGATCAGACGGATCGGCGTTCCCTCGAACCCGAACGTGCTTCGCAGGCAGTTTTCCACGTACCGCTGATAGGAATAATGGAACAGGTCGGCACGGTTGCAGAAGCAGGCAAAGGTCGGCGGGTTGGTCGCCGTCTGCGTCATGTAGTAAATTTTCAGCCGTCTGCCCTTGTCCGTCGGCGGCTGTACGCGGTCGGTGATGTCCGACAGGAAGTCGTTGAGCACCCCCGTCGTCACACGCTTGCAGGACGCATGGTACGCGTCGTTCACCAAAGAAAAGATCTTATCGATCCGCTGTCCTGTCTTTGCCGACACGCATACGATCGGCGCATACGGCATATAGGCAAGCGATGTGCGGATCTTTTTCTGAAACGCTTCGAACGTTCCGTTCTCCTTTTCCGGAAGATCCCATTTGTTGACGACGATCACACACGCCTTGCCCGCGTTGTGCGCCAGCCCCGCGATATGCTCGTCCTGTGCGGTGATGCCGGTAGACGCGTCGATCATCATCAGGCACACGTCGCTGTTTTCCACCGCCATATGCGAGCGCAGCACGCTGTATTTCTCGATCTTGTCCTCGATCTTCGCGTTGCGGCGGATCCCCGCGGTGTCCACCAGCACATATTTTCCGTATTCGTTCTCAAACTCGGTATCCACCGCGTCCCGCGTCGTCCCCGCCATGTCCGAAACGATGACGCGCTCCTCACCGCAGATACGGTTGATGATGGAGCTTTTCCCCACGTTCGGTTTGCCGATGACGGCAATGCGGATGCGATCGTGCTCCCCCTCTCCGTCCTCCTCCGGCGGAAGCAGCTCCGTGATGCGGTCCAGAACATCCCCCGTCCCGCTCCCGCTGAGCGAGGAGAGCGGATACACATCCTCAAACCCCAGTCCGTAAAATTCATAGAATTCCGCCGGCGTTTGTCCGACGCTGTCCACCTTGTTGACCGCGACCACAACGGGCTTATGCGCCTTGCGCAGCATCGTGGCAATATCGCGGTCCGCGTCCGTCAGCCCGCTTTGCAGATCGCAAAGGAATACGATCACGTCCGCGTGTTCCATCGCGATCTGTGCCTGATCCCGCATCTGCGTCAACAGCGGACTGTCGGTTTTCGGCTCGATGCCGCCGGTGTCGATCAGCAGAAAGGTGCGCCCGTTCCACTCCGCGTCGTGATAGATGCGGTCGCGGGTCACGCCGGGCGTGTCCTCGACAATGGAAAGCCGCGTCCCCGTCAGACGGTTGAACAGCGTGCTTTTTCCGACGTTCGGTCTGCCGACCACCGCGACGATCCGTTTTGACATTTCGATCCCGTTCCTTTCGTGTGTATTTTTTTGACGCGGGGGCTTTGCCCCCGCCCCCACGCAAGAACCTTTTTGAAAAAGGTTTCTTGCGGATCTTCAAAAACTTTCCCCTGTTAATCCCCGATCATCTTCGCAAGCAGGTCCTCTCCCCCGCGTTCGGTCACTTCCACCCGCACCTGCAATTGCTTCCTCACGTCGTCCAGACTGACGTTGTCCAGAAACAGATCCCCCTCGTACCGCAGCATATTTTCGGGAAGCAGCAGCACGTCCCCCAACGGCTTGTCCCGCAGCTGTGCGATCAGATCGCCGCCTGTCACCAGCCCGCTGACCGTGATGCTCTCCCCGAAAAAGTCGTTTCGGATGGCATACACGTCCACGCGAAGCCCCGGAAACGCCGTGCTTGCAAGCGACGCCAGCTGACGGATATGCGGCGCTGCAAGCATTCCCGTTGCAATGCTGACATGGCGATGCAGCCCGTCTCCCGCCGTACAGCCCTTCGCGTCCTCCAGCGCTTCCTTGAATTCCTCGGTATGAAGCCGCAGCATCCCGACCCCGTTTTCCAGCTGCGGATACCCCTCGTACGCTTCCGCCGAGGGAATGTCGCGCTTTGCGGTCAGATAGAACTCGTCCGACGCATACACGGTGCGCGAGCCGCGCTCCTGCAGACAGCGCGTTGCCATGCGTTCCATACGGTCGATCACGTCGGAAGCCGACGCTTGATCGTAAGACTGCAGCTCCGTCAAGCCCTCTCGATGCGCGGTCATGCCGCAGGGGACCGCCGCAAGGCTTTCCAGATTCTTTAGTTTACATAATTCGTTCAAGGAATAGTCCAGCTCGTCCCCGTCGTTGATCCCGCGGCACAGAACAAGCTGTGCGTTGATGCAGATACCGCCCTCGTCCAGCTGTTTCAGATAGCGGAGCTTGTCCCCCGCAAAGCGGTTTCGCATCATTTTGACGCGTAACTGCGGGTTCATCGTATGCACCGAAACGTTGACCGGAGAAATGCGCATACGGATGATGCGCTCCACGTCGCTGTCCTTCAGGTTCGTCAGGGTGACATAATTCCCCTGTAAAAAGGATAGCCGTTCGTCGTCGTCCTTGAAATAGATCGTCTCCCGCATACCGGGCGGATTCTGGTCGATGAAGCAGAAAATGCAGTTGTTCGCACAGCGCTTTTTCTCGTCCATGAGGTAGGTCCCGAACTCCAAGCCCAGATCCTCATAAGCGCGGTTGCGCAAAGAGAACGTCAAGTGCTCCTCCTTACGCAAGACCGTCACGGTGCAATGCGCGTCGGTCGCAAAAAAGCGATAATCCAGAACGTCCCGCACGCGTTCGCCGTTCACCGTCAACAGCAAGTCTCCCACACGGATGCCCGCCTTATCAGCCGGGCTTCCCTGCTCGACACATTTGATCTCTACCATACCCATCTCCCCGCACGCCGCGTCGGGTTTTCGATAAAAAAGCGTGTCACTCCATGCCGTGAGCAACACGCTTTTCTAAGGCAATACCACGCGGCTTGCCCGTTACGCCTTTTCTTCTCCGACCGTCAGCACCTGCTTGCCGCCGTAAAAGCCGCACGCCTTGCAGACGCGGTGGGAAAGGTTGTACGCACCGCATTTCGGGCATTTCGTCATTCCGGGAAGCTCTAACTTCCAAACCGAGGAACGGCGCTTGTCACGTCTTGCTTTGGATACTTTACACTTGGGAACTGCCATCTCCGATGAACCTCCTTACATTACATCCATCATTATGTTTCATCAAAATAACTGCTGAGTACCGACCAGCGCGGGTCTCTCTCTTTCGTATCGCAGGAGCATCGCTTTACGTTGAGATTCGTTCCGCAAACCGGACAAAGCCCTTTACAGTCTTCCCTGCACAGGAAGCGGTACGGCATTTCGGTCAGCAACTGACTGCGCACGACCTCCGACAGATCCAGCATGCCGTCCTCCAAAAGCAGGAACTCCTCCTCGTCCTCGCGTTCGAGCTTTTCCGCCAATTTGTAGTCCAGCACAAAGGGCACCGTGTCGTGAAACTCCGTGCAGCAGCGGGCGCAGCGGAACACACCGTCCAGCACCGCCGTTCCGTTCAGCGAAAGGAATCCGGCGTGATTCTCCGCCTTCCCCTCCACATGAACGACCCCGGAAACCAGATCGTCCGACAGCCCCTCCGCAGGTTCCTCACAGGCAAAGGGGACGGCACTCAAAGCACCGCCGATCAGTTCTCGTAAATCCAGAAGCAAAACGGCGCTCCCCTTTCCGATCAGTCATTACGCAGTACGTTTCATTATATCGAATCTGAAACGGTTTGTCAACACTTTTTTTGCATTTTTACGCATCAAACCTCTGATTTTTCCATAAAAAGGTTGCGCCGAAAGCGATTTTGTGGTAGTATACTTCCGTTGCCCGCAGCAAAAACTAAGGAGCGGATGTAAATTCCGCGAACGGATCAAAAATTCAAAACGATCGAAAGGACTGGGCAAGTCTGAAAAATAATTTTTTTCAGGCTTGTCAGCTAAGAAAGGAACGGGCAACAATGATGCTTTGCATGAAAAAAATGATCGCCGGACATCGCGCCATGTGCAACATGGTCGGCGCGCTTGCCGGGATCGGACTCGGCTTCCTTGCCGCCAATCTGCTGGTCAACCGATGCGATTGCGGCTGTGACCTCAAGAAAAAGGCAAAGAAAGCCTTCAAATGCATCGAAGACAAGATGTGTCTCTGACAAAATGTGTCTCTGAAAAACCAAAAAGCGGCAGATCGGTTCGGCGGCAGACGCTTCCGAACCGTACATAACGGAAAGGACTGTATACATATGAAATCGCTCGGCGCGCGCCTGGACTGCATCGCCTCGCTTCTGCACCGCTTCGGACCGTTCTCCTGTCTGGCTGACATCGGCTCGGATCACGCCTTTCTGGCGGTACGCGCTTTGCAAAACAAGGACGCCAAAACCGCCGTCGCGTCCGATATCCGCAAAGGTCCTTTGGAAAACGGCCGCAAAAACGCTATGCAATGCGGCGTTTCCCCGGTCTTCCGCCTGTCGGACGGGTTTGACGGCTTACAGGACTTTTGCTTTGACGGTGCCTGCATCTGCGGCATGGGCGGCGAGCTGATCGCGGACATTCTCTCCCGTTACGGAGCCCATCCCAATTGCACCTTTTTCCTGCAGCCCATGACCGCACAGGACGACCTGCGGCGCTTCCTGTGGGAAAACGGCTACACCGTGCAGGAGGAATGCTATACCGTCGAACGAAGCAAGCCGTATGCCGTTCTGGTCGCAAGATACACGGGAAAGCAGACCGCCTATTGCTACGCCGATCTGTTTCTGGGGCAGGTGCGCCCCGCACACGACGCGTCCTTTGCCGCTTACGCCCGTAAGGTGAAAAGCCAAGCGGAAAAGCGCAGAGTGGGACTGCTCGCGCGCGGACTGGACAGTACCGACGAGGACGCGCTTCTGACGTGTCTCAAAGACATCGGATGAATTTCTTCCCGATCTCCTTCTGCAAGATCCCGCGCAGAGCGATGGAATCCGCGGGCGTCATGTTGCGCTTGGGCAGGATGATCGCGGACTTCTTGCTCGGATAGAAATAGAAGAAGCCGCCCGTTTCGTATACGCGGAAGAAATCCGCATACAGATACGTCTGCCTGCTGTCCGGCAAATGCTGCGGGTTCTGCTTCGGATCATAGAAAACCGAATAGATCAAACCGTTTCCCCCGCACTGCACCTCATGGGTCGCGTACAGGAACGGTTTCTTTTTGACGCAATAATCCTTGACGTACTTGCGCAGCAAAAAGACGAACATCACGACGCACAGCAGCGTCGTCCCGCCCAGCACGATCGCAAGCGTCACCTGAAAATATATTCCGGTCAACAGGAAAAGCAGCGCCACCACCAAAAGGTCAAGCAAAACCAGCGCACGCAGAAAACGGGAAAACCGTCCGCGGAACAGCTGAAAATTCATATATTCCCGATAATCGGAAAGAACGATCTTCCCGCGGGCGCACAAATGCTTCAAGATCCCGTCCCCCCCGTCAACAGCGTCAGCAGATCCTCTCCCTTGGGCAAAAACAGCCCGCCGTCAAAGCCGCTCTGCTCACAGTAGCAGGAGATGCCGCTGTCCGTCTCCCGAAGCGAATCGTACAAAACGAACGGAACGGCGTCATGTGTGTGCGTCCGCGCATATACGGGAGTCGGGTGATCCGGCGTCAGCAGCAGCCGGAACGGCTCGCCGCTCGAACGGAAGTAGCTAAGCAGCGGCTGCAGGATCTGTTCATCGATCTGCTCGATGGCTTGTATCTTGTCCGAATAGCTTCCCTGATGCCCGCATTCGTCCGGCGCTTCGACGTGCAAATAGATGAAATCCGACCCGTTCTCCATTTCGCGGATGGCGGTCTCCAGCTTCCCGCGGTAGTTGGTATGCAGCGTGCCGTCCGCCCCTTGGGTGATCGGCGCGTTCATCCCCGCGCAAATGCCGATGCCGCGGATCAGATCCACCGCGCATACGACGGACGCCTGCAGCCCCGTCAGCTCCTTGAAATCCGGCAGGAACGGCTTCTTGCCCGGACTCCACAGCCAAAGCGAGTTCGCCTTCCGCTTTCCCGCCGACGCGCGCGCCAGATTGATCGGGTGATTTTCCAGAAACGCGTTCGAAGCGCGCTGCAGCTCCCACATCGGCTGAGACGAGGGGTTCTGCGGACGGTAGTCGCCGATGCGCTTCCCGATGATGTCGTGCGGCCGCGTGAAATCCGAAAACGGCGGGCAGTCCTTCCAGATCAGACAATGCCGATAGCTGACGCCGGTATACAGGGTACGCACCTCGTCCCCGAACTTCTCCTGCAGATCACGGATCAGAACGGAAGCCTCCGCCGTTGTGATCTCCCCCGAGGAATGATCGATCATGTGCTTGTCCTCGTACACCTGCTCCCCGTCGGACAGCGTGACGATATTAGCGCGGATCGCCGTCTCATTCGGTTTCATATCGATGCCGATGCTGGCGGCCTCCAACGGAGAACGCCCCTTGGAATACTGACGCGGATCGTACCCCATGATCGCAAGGTTCGCCGTATCGCTTTCCGGCACCATGCCCTCCGGAACGGTATTGACCCGCCCGTTCTGCCCTTTTGACGCCAGATAGTCCATGCCCGGCTTGTGCGCGGCGGACAGCGGCGTTTTGCCGCCCAGCTCGCGCAGCGGAACGTCCGCCATGCCGTCTCCGACCAAAATGATATATTTCATAGAAAGTTCTCTTCCTTTCCCATTCTTTCATTTTTGTGAGCATTTCTTTTTTATTGAACACGTAAAACCAAATTACATTTCTCACGAAATGTAATTGTGTCTTGCCGGTCGCAACTTTAGCCGGCAACATGCCGCCCAGAACGGCATGACACAAAACTTTCAACCTAAAAAACTTGTTTTTTAGGTTTGTTTACCTTTTGCATAAACTCGTCCTTCACGGTACAAACTACCGAAAAGACGGATGATAACAGAAAAGGTGCAACGAAAACATGCTTCGCAAATGGCTTATGATGTTCGGGATCGGCGGGGGCGTGTACGTCCTGCTGGAGCTTTGGTTTCGCGGACGCTCCCATATCTCGATGTTCTTCGCAGGCGGTCTGTCCTCGGCGCTGATCTTCTCCGGCTGCTGCGTCGGGAAGCGGAAAAAGATGTGTCTGTTCCGCAAATGCGCGATCGGCAGCGCGATCATCACCGCCGTGGAATTCCTCACCGGCGTGGTCGTCAACCTGTGGCTGCGCTTAAAGGTCTGGGACTATTCCGCGCTCCCGTGCAATCTGTTGGGACAGGTCTGCCTGCCCTTTTCCCTGCTTTGGTTTTTGCTGACGCTTCCGGTTTTGGGGGTGGGAACGCTGTTGGACCGCTGTGCCCTTCAGCCGTTCAGTCTGTCTAAGAAACGGCGCAAGCCCGCTTCCCCGCTTTCGTCGGGGCGGTAAACGCCCGCGTCCTCCAGCACCTCTTCAAACACCCTGCCGACCTCTTGGCGCAAAACCGTTTCCAGATTTTCCTTCGTGACGGTACGGCGTGCGCAGACCTGCCGGAACCACGCTTCGTGCTTTTCGGTCTTTTCGGTGTGCAGCGGCAGTCCGTCGCGGAAGCAGCTTGCGATCTCCTGCAATTCCTCCTGCAATCGGGCGGGCAGAACGGCAAGTCCCATGACCTCGATCAGCCCGATGTTTTCCTTCTTGATATGATGCTTATCCTCGTGCGGGTGATAGACCCCGAACGGGAATTCTTTTGTGGTCAGATTGTTGCGCAAGACCAGGTCCAAACGGAACGCTTCCCCGTCCCGACGGGCGATCGGTGTGACCGTATTATGCATCACGCCGTCCGTTTCCGCGTAGATCATCGCCGCTTCGTCGGTGTACTCCCGCCAAGCGGACAGGATCTGACAGGCGGCGGTGTGCACCTGTTCCTTTTCTCCGGTCAGCCGCAGAACGGTCAGCGGCCAGTTCAGCCATTCGACCTTCACCTGCGGCGCACAGCGCAAGGTGAACTGTCTACGCACCCCTGCGCGATCCATGGCAAAGACATACTTTCCGCCCTGAAAATGATCGTGGGTCAGGATCGACCCGCCGACAATGGGCAGATCGGCGTTCGAGCCGAGGAAATAGGACGGAAATTGCTCCGTAAATTCCAAAAGCCGCGTAAACGTTTCCGGCGTGATGCGCATGGGGATGTGAAGATCGTTCAGAACGATGCAATGCTCGGGATAGTATACATACGGCGAATATTGCAGCCACCATTGCTCTCCGCCGAGCGTCAGCGGGATCAACCGCAGATTCTGGCGGGCGGGATGATCCGGCCGTCCGCGGTAGCCCTCGTTTTGCGGGCAAAGCTGACAGCGCGGATAGACGTTCGCCGCGTTTTTGTTTTTTAATGCGGCGGCAATTGCCTTCGGGTCTTTTTCGGGCTTGGAACGGTTGACGGTGATGTCAAGCGTCCCGTACTTCCCGTCGTACGTCCAGCGCAGATCCTTTGCGACCCGCTCGGTGCGGATATAGTTGCAGTCACGGCTCAGATTGTAAAAATAGTCTGTGGCTTGATCGGGAGAAACGTCGTACAGCTTTGCGAACCTGTCCCGTACAACGCTCGGCGGCGGGGTCAGAAGCCCCATCAGCCTGGTGTCGAACAGATCGCGTTCGGTAACGCTGTTTCCGATCACTCCGCGCTCCGCCGCGTCGCCGCAAAGGCGATCCAGCAGCGTTTGCAGGGAAAGCGTCTCCTGCGCTTCCTGCGTTTCCCGTGCGGGTTCGCATGAGTCCTCCTGCAAAGCGTCCGTCAATTGATTGAAATGATATACGCGGTCGCGCGGATCGGTCAGCCCGTGCGTCTCCGCATAGGAAAGCAGCTGTCCGAGCAAACGGGAAACAGACGGATTCATATGGATATCCATTCCTTTTTTAATACGAAATAATACTA
>CAYPYA010000006.1:0-7422 GCA_964414775.1 uncultured Ruminococcus sp.
AAGGTCAGATCTTTGAGCGTAAGGATCTCCATGTTCTGTCCTCCTTTCCATCCAGCACGCACGGCGTCAGGCACAGCGCAAAATAGACCGTTTCAAAGCCGATTGTCATCGGCTCGGCAAGTCTCCCTCCGAGAGCGGGAAAATACCGCCAGAACAGACCGCCCGACAGCGCGCCGCTGAGCAGATACACCCCGCAGAAGGCAAGCCACAGCAGCACGCTCCGATCCCGTTCCGTGACCGTATAGACGGAAAACGAGGTTCTCCCTTTCAGACCGTAGCCACGGCTTTTCATGCTGTCCGCCGTGATGACCGCGTTTTCCAGCGCCCACGTCACCATGGCGGAAAAGCATTCGGAAGCGGACTTACACGTTTGCCGCAAGCCGCCGTTTGCACCGCCGCGTCCCATCGCCGTCTGCGCTTCCCTGATCCGCGCCAGCTGCGCTTTGTATTTCGGGAGAAACCGCAGCGTCATGCATAGCACCAGGGACATCGCGGGAAGAATACGTCCGAACAGGTAGGTAACTTTATCCGAGGTCATCACCGCCGAAAAGCAGCCGAACCAAAGCAGAACGGACGCCAGCATCAAAGCGGCGGCGATCCCGTACAGAACGCTTTCCAGCGTCACGGGGTTGCCCGTAAACAGGTAGAACAGAACGAGCGTCCCGCGGTGGTTGAACGCGGGATTGATCACGGCGGTCAGAAGCAGGACCGGAACGGCGTACCGCAAAAACAGGAAAAGTTCGCTTTTTCCGTTCAGGCGGATATAGTAGCACAACGCGCCGATCAGCGAAATGGCAAGGCAGACCGGGTGCATCAGAACCATGGAAAACCCGATCACCAGCGAAAAATACAAAGCGTTCACCAGCGGATGATATCCGCCGAACGCGTCCCGATCGCTCACTCCGTACACCTGCCCTTCATACTGCTGTTTTTATTTTATTATTCTATCATATATGTTTACAAAAAGCAACCGCTAAGCAGTTGCTTTTTGCAGAATACTGTGTTACAATCATCTATACCATCAAGCATGAGGTGATCGAATGTATCTGGATTGGACATATCTTGTTTTGGTGCTGCCGGCGGTGCTGTTTTCGCTGTGGGCAAGCGCAAAGGTGAATCTCACCTTCCGGAAGTATTCCAAAATACGGGCAAACTGCGGCATGACGGGCGCGGACGCGGCGCGTATGATCCTGAACGCAAACGGATTGCAGGATGTAGGCATCGAGCCGATCGGCGGTCAGCTGACCGATCATTACGACCCGAAAGCCAGGGTCGTGCGCCTGTCCGAAAGCGTTTACGGGCAATCCTCCGTTGCCGCCATCGGCGTCGCCGCCCATGAATGCGGGCATGCGGTACAGCACGCGACGGAATATCTGCCGATCAAGATCCGTTCCGCCATCATTCCCGTGACGAATCTCGGTTCCAAGCTGTCCGTGCCGCTGATCCTGCTCGGAATCGTCCTCTGCGCGGTCAGCGAGATGTTCCTCTACGTCGCCTATGTTGGCGTCGCCTGCTTCGGTCTGTGCGTGCTGTTCCAATTGGTGACGCTGCCGACCGAGTTCAATGCGAGCCGACGGGCATTGCGGATCCTGAACGACTGCGGACGGCTGTCCTCCGAGGAGATCAGAGGGTCGCGCAAGGTGCTGTCCGCCGCCGCCATGACCTATGTCGCCGCGCTTGCCGTTTCGCTGATGCAGCTTTTGCGGCTGCTGTTGATCGTCAGCGGCAGAAGCAACCGACGGGATTAAAGCAATACAGCAACACAAAAAAGCATGGAAGCCTGTCCGACAGACGGTTTCCATGCTTTTATTCATTCCTTTTTTAGCTGACAACCCAAAAACTTGTTTTTGGGTTTACCAAACGAAACGGAAATTGGCGGCTTCGCCGTTGTCGATCAGAAGATCCTGCGCGGTCATGGAGCGATTGACGGCGGTCAGAAAGTACGCCCAGGACGCGATCTCCTCCGTCGTCGCCCATTTTTCCAACAGCGTTTCCCGCATGACCTGCTCCCACAAAACGGGATCGTTCATGATGTGCGCGTTGGATTCCGTCAGAACGCCGCCCGGCGACAGACTGTTCGCAGTCGCGCCGTATTCGGCAAGCCGCATGGCGGTATTTTTCATATAGGCGACCAGCCCGCCCTTGCTCGCGGCGTAAGCGGGAAATTCCGAGCCGCTGCTCGCGCTTGCGGACGCGATGAACAGCACACTCCGGATGCTTTTCTGAAACGCATACCGCTCGGTGACGCGCATGCTGCCCTGTAAATTGATCTCGATATCCATGCCGGAGTTCTGCACCCCCGCGTTGTTGATCAGAATCTCCACGTCCGCAATCTCCGGCAGCTTTCCGGAAAGGATGTCCGTCTGCACATGGGTATAGGCGGGGTCTGTGATCGTCGGTGTCTCCCGATCGATCCCGATCACGGGATGCCCGTGCCGCAGAAAGGTTTCGGCAATGGTCTTACCGATGCCGTGAGAGGTGCCGGTGATGAGCGTTTTCATGAGTCTTGCTCCTTTTTTTGTATGTACGTCAGATACGCTTCTCCGACGTTTTGCGCTTCCCAACGCCTGCAAACGCGGTAGCCGAACCCGGAAAACAGCACTTCACACAGCAATTCCGCCAGCATTCCGGTCAATGCGCAGGTGAGGCACTGCGTCAGCGACCAGCCGAAAAAGAGATGGCTGACCACCAGAGCGAACAGCAGATTGTCCGTAAACTGCCCGACCGCCGTGGACACATACGAACGGCAGACGTAGGCTGCCGCCCCGTCCGGACGCTTGCGGAACGCTTTGCCGATCAAGGCGTTCAGGCTGTTGTTGACCAGCGCGGACGCCAGAAAGGCGAGCGAGCTGCCCAGCAAAACGTACCAAGTGCCGCCGAACGTGTTGTTCAGCGCGGTGTTCAAAAGCGTTTCCTGCCCCTCGACAAACGATTCTCCCCATACGCCGGGAACGCGGCTGACAAGGAAAAACAGCAGGCAGAACAGGAGATTGGTCAGCAGCGCGAACACGGAAAGCTCCGTCGCCGCCTTCGGGCCGAACCGCTTGGTCAGCACGTCCATCGAAAGGAACGCGAACCACGAAACGAAGATGCCGCCGTCCAGCGCAAGCCAGTCAAACGGCAGAGAAAGACTTTTGTTTGCCAGCAGGTTCATCGAGAACACGGACAGAACAAACAGCGTGACGGTGAGTGCGGGGACGGAATGCAGAAGAAGCCGGAATTCCGCCCATTCTTGTTTACATTTTTTTTGCATGATGAAACACATCTTTTCCATAGTTTTGATTTGAGACGCCCAAGCGTCTCGGACAGGATGGTTGCGAACTGTCCGTGTCGCCGTCTGCGCGTTTTTTTTTGCGTTGCGGCGACAGATTTCTACCCGGAGCAGATAGAAGAAAAGGAAACCGTTTCGGGGAGGGACGAATCGAAAGTCCCTCCCCTTTTTTCACTTTCAGTCAAATGAATCGGTTATTTTCCCGCTACGGAAAGGCTTGCGACCAGCACGCTCGGCGAACCGAACGCGGTGCTTCCCATCGCGGCGGGGAGGGTACAATTGTTGCCCACGGCGGTGATGTTTTTGAGCAGATCGTAGAAATTGCCCGCGACGGTAAAGGACTTGATCGCTTTGGTCTTTTTCCCGTTTTCGATCAGAAAGCCCGCGCTTTGCAGGGAGAAATCCCCCGAAATGGGATTCGCGCCCGCGTGCAGACCGCCCAGCGAGTTGATGAACACGCCGTTGCGCGCCTTTTGCAGCAATTGCTCCTCGGTATCGCTTCCGTTCTCCAGGTACATCGTGAACGGCTGTACCGAAACGGGGGAGGCATACCCGCCCTTGGACGCGTTGCCCGTGGTCTTTTTCCCGGCGACGGCGGCGGTTTTGAGGTCATACAGCAATGTGTTCAGCTTTCCCTTTTCGATGATGTTCTTGCGGTAGGTGGGCGAACCCTCGGCGTCAAAGTTGATCGGCATGGGATTGTCCTTGTGGAACGGATCGTCCACCAGCGTGACCGCCTCGGACGCGATCACCGTTCCCTCACGGTCGGCAAGCTTGCTCAGCCCTTTTTGCGCCGCCTCGGAGGAAAAGATGCCTCTGAAGGTCGAAAGCAGATCTGACATCGCGTCCGGATCGAACACGACGGGGCAGACGGCGGTCGGCGGAACATCTCCGTCCAGCTTTGCCTTCGCGCCTGCGACCGCCTTGCTTACCAGCTCGTCGATCTGAATGTCCTGCAGGGAGCGCAGCTTGATCTGATAATCATCTGCCATTTCCTTGCCGTCGGTCACCACGGCGCCGACGACCAGACCGGAAATGTCGTTTTCATAATGCAGATCCATCCCGTTGGAGTTGCAGATCGCAAACTCGTGATGCAGGGAAATGCCCTCGACGGACGTGCCGTCGATGACCGCCTTGTCCGCGGCGTACACCTTTTCCTGTGTTTCCAGCACCGTTTGGATCAGCGTTTCGGTCGAGGGAAGCTCCCGCTTTTCCAAATGCAAAGGGGCGTAGGTCTGGTTGCCCTCTCCCAGAAATTCCTTTTCGTCGTGCTCCAAGGTCTTTGCGTTGTCCAGCGCGGTCAGCACCAGACGCATGGCTTGCTCTTGGCTCAGATCCTCGGTGGAGGCGTACCCCATTCTGCCGTTCACCAGACAGCGGAAGCAAACGCCGCCGTCGTTGGAGCCGGTAAACTCGTTGATCTCGTGCCGGAACGCCGAAACGCTGACGGAATCGCCGGATTGGTAGTACAGCTCGTAATCCCGAACGCCCTGCTGCTCACAGCAGGCGATCACGGCTTGTTTGAAATCGTTGAAATGCATCGTATGACTTCTCCTTTCTGTAAACACGGAAGTTTGTGGCGATTTCGGCTTTGCCGAATGAACGTCGTTGTTTGACGTTCAAGCCACAAATCTTCACGTTTGAAAGATTTATCTTTCAAACCTGCCGCCAACCGTGATTTTGGACACGCGGATGAGCGGCTGTCCGACGCTGGTGGGGATCGAACCGCTCGAAGAACCGCACATACCCTGTGCCATTTCCATATCCGTGCCGACCATGTCGATGTTCTGAATGATCTCCGAGCCCTTGCCGACCAGACTTGCGCCGCGCACGGGTTCGCAGACCTTGCCGTTGCGGATCAGATATCCCTCGTTGACGGAGAAATTGAATTCCCCCGTCACCGGATTGACCGAGCCGCCGCCCATTTCCTTCGCGTACAGTCCGTACTCGATGGAAGAAATGATATCCTCGTTGCGGTCGGTCCCGGCGGCAATGTAGGTGTTCGTCATGCGGGACGTGGGCGTATAGGAATAGCTCTGACGGCGGGAAGAGCCGGTCGGGGCCATCCCCATGCGTCTGCCGTTGAACTTATCGACCATATAGGTCTTCAGCACGCCGTTTTCGATCAGCACGTTGCGCTGTGCCGGCGTTCCCTCGTCGTCGATGTTGACGGAGCCCCACGCGTTGGGGATGGTTCCGTCGTCGATCGCGGTGACCTTTTCGTTTGCGATCTTTTGACCGAGCTTGCCCGCGAACTGCGAACGTCCGTAAGCCACCGAGGTCGCTTCCAGCGAATGTCCGCACGCCTCGTGGAAGATCACGCCGCCGAACCCGTTGTCGATCGCGACCGGCATCAGACCGGCGGGGCAATACCCCGCGCCCGCCATGGTGACCGCCTGCCTTGCCGCATGGATACCCGTCTGCTTCGGGTCGATGAACTCGAACATTTCCATGCCCATGCGTCTGCCGGGGTTGCAGCTTCCCGTCTGCGTTTCGCCGTTGATCTCCGCGACCGCGCTGACCATGATGCGGGTGCGCACCTGACGGTCCTGCGCATACAGTCCTTCGGTCGTGGCGATCAGGATGCGGTGATCGACGTCCGCAAGGGCGCTCGTGACCTGCTTGATCGCGTCGCTGTAGGTCTTCGCGGCATAGTAGCCGTCCTTGACCAGCGCGACCTTGTCCGCGTTGGCGACCGAGGACGGAACGATCTTGACCGGATGGATATCGCCGTAAAGACGCTCCCTCAGAACGATCTCCAGCTCCGCTTTCCCCTGTCCGAGCGCGTCTGCGGCACGTTCGGCGCAGCGAAGCAAGCCCTGCTCCGAGGTATCCACGGTGGACGCCATCACGCTGCGCAAGCCCTTGTACACGCGTACCGACGCGCCCGCGACCACACGGTCGGAAATGGAATCGACCTTATCCGCGATCATGTGAATGGCGTGATTGGACGTGTTTTCCGCAAACAGCTCGGCGTAATCCGCGCCGGTGGATACCGCTTTTTGCAAAACACGCTCGCAAATATCTCTTGCTATCATACGATTCTCCTTTTTGGGTTTTTCTTTTTATGATACATGATACCATAAATTTCCGAAAAAAGCAACCGTCTTTTCACCGTTCTCACGGCAAACCGGCATCGCATGCCCGCCACGAGAAAAATGTGCGAAAAAGCATCTTTTCCGCACATTTTTGGATAGGGATTCGTTTTTACTGTTTTGTCAATGTCAGCGGGGAGTCTAAATCTTGCAGACCTTCCGTATCCACGATTGCCGCTTCCGAGAACTTCAGCGTCCGATCATTCTCGAAAGAATACGCGACATACTCGTCGTCTTCAAAGTCATCCGTTCCGTGCGCCAAATACAATTTACCGTCCGCAATGCGATACCTGCCCTCTTCCTTCATTTCTTCCAGATTGAGCAGTTCATCAATCAGACTGTCGATCAGACTGTCGATCGTATAGCCCTGCATCAGATCCTCATAGGAAACATTCATCGACGAAGCAAGAGCCTTCATATAAGGCTCCATGCCTTCGGAAAGGATTTCCTTCAGCGTCGCTTCGGTCTCATCAATCTCTACGGCCTCCATCGTGCAGGTTCCGTCCTCTCGGAATGTAAACAGGAGGCTCACTTTCAACTTGTCAAAATCGAAATAATCTCCCTGTTCCGCACCTTTGAACTCTTTCGCGATCGACGCGAGACTGAGCTCTGTTTTCCATGACCCGATGATCTTTTCCTCATCCGTTTTGCCTGCACATCCGGCGAGAGCGAACAGCATCATGACCGCCAGAAGGGTACATAACATCTTTTTCATCGCAAAACACTCCGTTTCTTCTTGTATATGCCAAGCGGCATACTAAAGATATTATATAACATTCCTTCATAAATTGCAAGATATTTCTTCACAGGACATACCGCAAAATGCAAACGAAATGCAGCATGCTGCCCAACAGCACAAACAGGTGGAACACCGAGTGCATATAGCGTTTGCGTCTTCCGAGACCGTACAGCACCGCCCCGACCGTGTACGCCACGCCGCCGGCAAACAGCAGCACAAGCCCGGGAAGCGCGACCGCCTGCACCGTCGGCTTGATCGCCAACAGAACGCACCAGCCCATACCCAGATAGCAGACCATGGACAGCACGCGGTACTTG
>CAYPYA010000007.1:0-1601 GCA_964414775.1 uncultured Ruminococcus sp.
TCGTGCATGGATTTTTTTGACGTTCTGACCATGGTCGGCGGGCTTTGCCTGTTCCTGTTGGGTATGAACCTGATGAGTACAAACTTAGAGCTATGCGCCGGAAACCGCATGAGCGAGCTGCTGGTGAAATTCACCGGAACACCCGTCCGCGGCTTTCTGTTAGGGCTCGCGGTCACGCTGGTGATCCAATCCTCCTCGGCGACCACGGTCATGGTGGTCGGCTTCGTGAGCGCCGGCATGATGACGTTAAAGCAATCGGTCGGCGTCATCATCGGAGCCAACCTCGGCACGACCATCACCTCATGGATGATCGCGCTGACCGGTCTGGAATCCGAGCTGTTCTGGTTGAAAATGCTCAAGCCGTCCTCCTTTTCCCCGCTTTTGGCGTTGGCGGGCATCATTCTGGTGACCGCTTGTAAAAGCCGCCGCAAAAAGGAAATCGGCATGGTGCTGTTGGGCTTCACCGTCCTGATCTTCGGTATCGAAACCATGTCGGACGCGGTCGAGGGACTGCGGGAAACGCCGGAATTCAAGCAGCTTTTGGTCGCGTTCTCCTCCCCGATCCCCGCCGTTCTGGTCGGAACGGTCCTGACCGCCATCGTGCAGTCCTCCTCCGCTTCGATCGGTATTCTGCAGGCGCTCTGCTCCACCGGAAGCATCACCTACGGGCTTGCCATTCCGCTGCTGCTTGGGCAAAATTTCGGAACCTGCGTCACCGCTTTGCTGTCCTCGTTGGGCGCTTCCCGCGACGCCAAGCGCGCAGCGCTGATCCATTTGTTCTTCAATCTGATCGGCAAAACGGCGGTCGTACTTCTCTTTTACCTCTTCAATGCGATCTTCTCGTTCCCGTTCATGGGTGAATCGTTGAATTCCATCCACATTGCGATCATTCATACCGCGATCAACCTTGCCGCCGCGCTCCTGTTCTTACCGTTTGGGAAACTGCTGGTCAAGCTGTCGCGGCTTGCCGTAAGGGAGAAGGCGGAGCAATCCGAGCTGCAGAAGCTGGACGAGCATCTGCTTTCCAATCCCGCCGTCGCCCTGTCCAACTGCAAGGAAGCGGTCGGAGACATGACCTCCCTTGCCGTCGAAGCGATGCAGGACGCGCTGTTCTCCTTCCTCGAATATACCAACGACCGCGCCAAGTCCATTCGGGAAAAGGAGGAAACGGCGGACCGCTACGAGGACCGCATCGGGTCGTATCTGCTCAAAATTTCGGGACAGCAGCAGCTGTCCGAGCGGGAAAGCAGCCGGGCAACCGAGCTGTTGCGCATCATCGGGGACGTGGAGCGCATTTCCGACCATGCCGTCAATCTGTTGGAATCGGTCGAGGAGATCCGCGGAAAGAAGATCCGCTTCTCTCACGACGCGGAACGGGAGATCCGTGTTTTGGCGGATGCGATCACGGAAATTCTGCACTTGACCTCCGACGCGTTCCACAAGGACGATCTGCAAGCCGCGGATTCCGTCGAACCGTTGGAGCAGGTCATCGACGGTCTGCGCCAGCAGATCCGTCTGAACCACACCCTGCGGATGCAAAAGAACGAATGCACCATCGAGCACGGCTTCATCCTGTCCGACGTTCTGACGAACTTAGAGCG
>CAYPYA010000008.1:0-3523 GCA_964414775.1 uncultured Ruminococcus sp.
CTGCAAAAAAAGGACGGTTATTTCACGGTACTGGACGGCATTGAAGACCCGTTTAACTTCGGCTATGCATTGCGTTCGCTGTACGCTTCCGGCGTGGACGGCGTGATTCTTCCGCAACGGAATTTTTTCTCCGCGACGGAAGTGGTGGTTCGTTCCTCGGCGGGCGCTTCGGAGCTGTTGCCCTGCTGTACGGTTTCCGATCTGACCGACGCGTGCAGGCGCATGAAGGAACATGGGATCACGCTGATCTCCACCGCGAAAAGCGAAAAGGCGAAGGACCTGTACCGATATTCCTACCGCAGACCGCTTTGCGTGATCTACGGCGGGGAAAAGCGCGGCATTTCCGCCGGAATTCTGGAGCTTTGCGACGCGGTCGTAAAGATACGCTATCCGCGAAACTGTCATTATTCCTTGCCCGCTTGCAGCGCCGTTTCCGTGATTTCCTTTGAGATCGGCAGAAAGGTCAATCGCGATATAAGATCGGGACCTCACCCACGACCAAGGTCTCCGCAATCGTGAGATCGATATAGATGGTATCGGTGTACGCTTCCAGTGGAGCAAGGTACTTCACGGTGACCACAAAATGCAGCTGAACACGGTGCAATGTTTGGTTGATCCCCGCGCTTTCGAGCGTGCTTTTGATCTCGCTCGCCGCGTTTCCCGCGGAAACCGGCTTGACGGGGATCAGCGGACCTCTGCCGGAAAGCAGCGCCATGCCGCTGAGGTTTCCCAACGGGATCCCGAACGTCCCGTTTTCAAAATCGCGCAATTCCGCCAAAAGCTGTACGGTCAGCTCGGAAGCAAGCAAGGATAACGCCACCGCGTGAATTTGAATGGCGGTAACGCGATCCGACGCGTCCTTGACGACGGTGACATATTCATTTTCCTGTTCGGAGAGACGGTGGTATAACGCGTTTTGAAGTGTCAGGGAAAGCGTCGCGTTTCCCTCCGTTTGCGCGAATGTTATCATTGCTTTCTTTAACCGCGCCGAAAAGGAAAACCCGATCCCCGCCAAAAGCAGGAGCAGGAGCAATGGCACAAGCACCCGTTTCCATTTCTTCATCTGATGCATCCTGCCTTTCTTGCGAAAAAAATCTTTTGTTCTGTTCAATTTATGACGGAACAGGGCGTATTATGTTTTGATGGGAGGTGACTTTATGCGCTTGCGAAACGGCTTGATCCTATTGCTTTGCCTGCTGACTTTGTTTGCGTTCGTTTCCTGTACGGAAAATCCGATCAGTCAAACAAATCCTACGTCTTTGTCCGATCCTGCTTTCGGTTTTTCCGAGGCGGCGCAAACGCTGTCTTCCGCTGCTTCATCGCAAGAAGACGCCGAAAAGCTGCTTACCGTGCATTATTTTGATGTCGGGCAGGGGGACAGCGCGTTCATCGAATTGCCGAACGGCACTTGCATGCTGATCGACGCTTCGGAGTCGAAGTACGGACAGCAGATCGTGGACAGCATCCGTGCATTGGGATATGAAAGAATCGATTACGTGATCGCGACGCATCCGCATGCGGACCATATCGGCGGCATGAAAAAGGTCTTGGAATCGTTTTCGATCGGATGTATCTACTTACCCGACGTCAGCGCGAACACGTCAACCTACATCAAACTGGTGGAAACCATCTTAGACCGCAATATCGAAGCGAAGATCGCGCAGGCGGGCGTAACGGTCCTTTCCGATGAGAGCATTTCCTTGCGCGGAGAGCTGCTTGCGCCGAAGAAGATCAACAAAGAGGATCAAAACCAAAATTCCGCCGTCCTGCTGCTGACCTACGGGCAAAACCGCTTCCTGTTCATGGGAGACGCGGATACCGAAATCGAAAACACGCTCGGAACGGACGTCCGCTGTGATGTGCTGAAGGTCGGACACCACGGAAGCAGTACCTCTTCCGGCTCGTCGTTTTTGTCGATCGCAAGACCGACCTATGCGATCATTTCCTGCGGAACCGACAACTCCTACTGTCATCCGCATATCGAAGCGTTGGAACGCTTGGCGCAATGCGGCGCGACCGTTTTGCGTACCGATCTGCTGGGTACCGTTCGTGTCCTGTCCGACGGTACGAATGTTCGTGCGGAATACGATGAAAAGAGTCCCTCTCAGCCGTCGGAATCAAGCCAAAGCCAGACCGTTTCGGAAACTTGCTCCGAAAGCAAGCCGACGGACGTTCTGTGGGTTCTGAATACGTCGTCAAAGAAGATCCATTCTCCGAACTGTAAGAACGTCAAAAGCATTTCAAAGAAAAATTATGCGGAGTCGTCGGAATCCCTGGAATCCCTGCTGGCAAAGGGATATACCGCCTGCGGCTTCTGCAAACCAACCGAATAAAGAAAGGAAAACGTCATGCAACTGATCATTGACCGTTTGGAAAACGATATCGCCGTTTGTGAATACGAGGAGGGAAAAACGCTTGACCTTCCGCGTGCTCTGCTTCCCGCAGAAGCCAAAGAGGGCGACACACTTCGTATTCTGATCGACGAGCAAGCCACTAAGGAACAGAAAAACTATGCGGAAACTCTGCGCAACCGCCTGTTTCATCGAGACGAAAGCAATTCACACGCCTAATAAAAAAATATGCGTAAATCCCCGTATCGGACAACGCATTCGAAAGAAAGTCGGAAAGGGAAGCCTTGCAATGGGTTTCTTCTTGGCTTGTCATCCATTTCAGGCAAATCAAAAAATGTGTAGAAAAGGCATTTCTTTTCTACACATTTTTTTGTTCAGACCGGATTCAAACGATTCCTAAAAATGCAACCCGAACGCCTCGGAAAGCGAAGCGATTTCACTTTCCGTAAGCTTGCTCCAGTCGATATAGACCGAAACCGCATAAATCTCTCCGTTCCGATCGGTAAAGGAAATGTTGCCGCTGACCGTATAATACGGACTCGTGATATGCCGCAGCAGGATCTCACAGCCCTGCTGTAATTTGGAAAGCGTTTTTTCGTCCGCCTCTCCAAGGTTGCCATAGCGGGCATACCCGTAATCCGATTCAAAAGAGAACTCATCGATATCGGAAGGGTAATCCTTTTCGGCATATGCTTTCATAATTTCCAAAAGCTTGTTCTCATATGCGGATGTGAAACTGAGCTTTCGCACAAGCTGAGACGTTTCCTCTTCGGTCATTTCCCGCAGCCCGAATACCGTAACCGCGCTGCGGTTGTAGCTGTTATCGCGATCATAGCAGTGGTACATCAGGATGCAATAGTTGTCGTCGGTCGGTTCGTCGGTCAAATACGGAAGAAGTGATTGCAGACATTTCTTGAAACGTTCGTTTGAGCCTGCTTCTTTCATCTCGTTGTCAGCGCCGAAAAACAGAGTAGCTGAAAACGGCTGATGCCGGTTTTGCATGTCGATGGAGAAATATTCCTCCATTTGTTCTTCTAACTTTTCATCATACGCGCCGGACAGCAGACGGTTGATTTCATCACGGATGCCGTCACGGGTCTTCTGCATCAGCGTGTTGTAATAGGAACGCGTCCGGACGAACGAAGCGGGGATCTCATACGAGAAGGTAAACG
>CAYPYA010000009.1:0-9946 GCA_964414775.1 uncultured Ruminococcus sp.
GCGCCGTATCCGACCGCCTGAAATTCCAACGGCGGCGCGTTCGGATCGGGCGTATGCGGAATGCCCAGTTCCTCATAATGCGATTTGGGACGGTCTCCGCGATAATCCTTCAGATGTACCAGCGGGGCGCGGCCCGCATAGCGGCGTAAGATCGCCGCCGGATCCTGTCCCACGATATGCGCCCAGCAGGTGTCCAGTTCCGTTTGCAGCTGCTCCTGCGGCGCACAGCCGTACAGTACCTCCAAGAAGCTCCTGCCGTCCGGCAGCTTTGCGAACTCGAAATCGTGGTTATGGTACAGCAATGTGATGCCCTGCTTTTGACATTCCGCGGCAATCGACGCGATATCCTCCTTGGTCTGCGCAAAGGTCGGCGCATTCGGGCGATCCTGCATCGCCAGATGCGGAATGGCAAGATAGCGAACGCCGATCGTGCGGTATGCGGAAACGGTCTCCCGTATTCCCTGCTCGCGGAAATCGCCCAATCCGACGTGCGCGGAGATCACCGTCAGCCCCGCGTCCTGCGCCATGCCGCGCACCTGTTCCGGCTCATGCCCGTACAGCCCCGCAAGCTCTACACCGTCATAGCCCATCTCGGCAACGGCAAGCAGCGTCTTTCCGAGGTCTGCCTGCGCGTCGTCCCGCACCGAGTACAATTGCAATCCCAAACGTAATGCGTTCATATTGATGACCGTTCCTTTTTTTGAATATACAGATCGGATTTTCGTGTCGTAGCGTCAGTTTTCCGCCTGCTGTTTGCATTTTTTCATTTTCTTTTTCAGCGGCATTCTTGCAAGCTTGCCGCCGACCGCCGCGCCGCAAAGCAGCGCACCGCCCAGCAGATACGGAAAAGCCCGATGCAGAAGATCCTTTTGCTTCTTTTCTTCCTTTTTCAATTCCAGCCCGTCGATCGCTTCACACAAGCCCGACAGCGCACCGCGCAGGGTGTCCTCCGACGCGTCTTCTCTCGACAGAAACACCTTCGCGTAAGCGACAGCCAGCACCAGCGCACGGCAGCTTTCCGCGGTGTACAAACGCTCGTCCGGCAAAAGCGACGCCGCTTCCGTCAGCTCGCGCAGTTCCCCGCAAAGCTCTTCCCTTTGGTTTTCCATACGGTTTCTCCCCCCCTTTTTTTATTTTCAATTAGCCGATTGCAAAAGTCAGAAAATTACAATAAAATCCGTTTTTTCGGTGGCTTTGCCGACGAAAAAACACCTTTCAGACGAGCTATGCGAGTCCGCGCGCCGATGGGGAGAGCTTCCAAAATCAAAGATTTTGGAAGGCGGCGATAAGCGCAATCCGTCGTACGGATTTGTGACCCCGCCGCGCGGTCTCCGATTGTAAAACGCAGTTTTACAATCGGCTATATTTTCAATCGTTTGCGGACAGATCCGCCCAGGTGCCGTTCACAAAGATCGGCGTCGCCTTTCCGTCCTTCCAGCCGGTCACGGTCAGATCGGGCGTTCCGATCATGAAATCGACGTGTACCTGCGACTCGTTGACGCCCATGTCGCACAACTGCTCCTTAGTCATATCGGCAAAGCCCTCGATGCAGTTGGTGTATCCCGCGCCGATGGCAATGTGACAGCTCGCGTTCTCGTCAAACAGCGTTTCGTAATACAAAAGGTTCTGACGGTCGATCGGAGAGCCGACCGGCACCAGCGCCAATTCTCCGAGCATCAAAGCGCCCTCGTCCGATTGCAGGATGCCGTCCAGCACCGCTTTTCCCGTTTTCGCGTCCCAGTTGACCGCCTTGCCGTCCTTGTATTCGATATAGAAATCCTCGATCAGCGAGCCGTGATAGGAAAGCGGCTTGGAAGCGACCAGGCGTCCCTCACACTTGCCCTTGCAGGGCGTGGTGAACACCTCCTCGGTCGGCATATTCGGATTGAAGAACACGCCGCCCAGCGTTTCCTCCCCGCCCGCGCACCAGAGCGACTGCGGCAGAAGCCAACAGCGGAAATCCGTTCCGAGCGCGTTGCGATATTCCAGATAATCGAACCGATACCGATTGAGCAGTTTGCAGCGCTCCGCCATCTGACGGTTCTTTTGCTCCCAGGCGGCGATCGCGTCGTTGTCCTCCGTCACCAGACAGGTCTCCAGGATCGCCTCCCAAAGACGCTCCACCGCAGCGCTTGTCCGCAGGTTCGGGAACAGCTTCTTTGCCCACGCCTTGCCGGGGACGGCGGCGACCAGCCATTGATAGCGGTTCTCCATCTGCTCGCGGTAGGGCTTATACACCGGGTAGCGTCTCTGCTGTACCTTTTTGAACTTCTCCTGATTGACGCCGCGCATTCCGTCGGGGTCCTCCGAGCAAAGGCGGATCATCGCGGGAAGCGTTTCAGCGTCCTCTTTCCATCTTGCCTCCTGCCAGGGATGCACCTCGGACAGGCTGCGCAGCGTCTGATGGCGGTAGGCAAGCTTGCTCAGCGTCTGGTTGCCCCATTCCACCCGCACGTCCGAAGCACCCGCCTTGTACGCCTCGTCCACCAGCAATTCCACGAACGGATATACCTCCGTCTCCGCACGCACGACCAAAGCCTGTCCCTTCTGGATATTGACCCCCGTGCGCACCAGCAGCTGCGCGTACTTGCGCTGTATCGTTTTCTTCATATGAACCTTTCCTTTCGGCTTCTATATCATTTCGGCATACAAAGGATCATTCCCCGTATGCGGAAAGCAATACCGCAAAGCAAGGCGTCTGCCCTGAACGCTGCGGTATTGCCGAACACATTCTTATTTTTTCAGTTTCCTATCGCTTTTATCCGCGTTTTTTTCCTTTTCCACCGGATGTGCGCGTTCCTCTACGCCGCGAACCGCCCATTTCTGGATCTGCAGCCGCGTGCGGTCCGCGCCGGTTTCGATCAGCAGCATATCGTCCTTGATGCGAACGACAACGCCGATGATCCCGCCCACCGTGGAGATCACATCCCCCAATTCAATGGAGTTGCGCATCTCGGCGGTCTCCTTCTCCTGCTTCTTCTGCGGTCTGTACAGGAAAAAGTAGAACACGGCGACCAGCACCAAAATCATGAACACCATGCCCAAAGAGCCGAGCAGTCCGCCGCCGCCGGGGTTGGGATTCGCCGCTTCATCCAAAAACTTGAAAATCGATTGCACTTGCATATGCTTTCCTTTCTATGATTCCCGTTCTTTCAATTCTGAATCTGTTCGTTCGGTCGGATGCAAAGCCGACGGACCGACGTACACCTGCCGTTCGACGTGTCCACCGTGAACACCGCGCCGCGCAGCGTCGCTTCCCCCTCCGCCTCTTCAAAGCGGCGGCGCACCAGCGTACGGTAGAACCTTACCACCGGTTCGGGCGTCGTTCCGATGACCGAATGCTCCACGCCGCACATCCCCAGGTCGGTGATGAATCCGCTTCCGTTCGGCAGAATGCGTTCATCGGCGGTCTGCACGTGCGTATGCGTTCCCCAGATCGCGCTGATCTTACCGTCGAAGCAAGCGGCAAACGCCGCTTTCTCGCTCGTCGCTTCCGCGTGGAGATCGCAGACGGCGAAATCGTATTTCCCCCGGAAACGGTTCAAAACCCGCTCCGTCGCGTTAAACGGATTGTCCAGCGCGTTGTTGAAATAGACCTGCCCGTGCGCGTTCAGCACCAAGACCCGTATCCCGCGCGCGGCATGAAAGATACACGCTCCCTTGCCCGGCGAGCTTTCCGGAAAATTCAGCGGACGCAGAATGTACGGATGATCGTCCAACAGGGAAAAGGAAGCGGTATGCTGTAAGCTGTGATTCCCGCCGGTCAGCACGTCCGCGCCCGCGTCCAACAAAGCGTGTGCGCCGTTTACATCCATTCCGTTGGTGGGCGCGCAGTTTTCCGCGTTCACCACGACCAGATCGGGGTTTTCCCGTTCACGCAGCTCCCGCAAACGCTTGGTCACACACGCCAAGCCCGCTTTTCCGTAAACATCTCCGATCGCGATGATCTTCACAGCGCACCCCCGCGTTCCACCGTTTATTTTGCGTATTCGCTCTGACGCGTCTCACGCACCACGTTGATCTTGATCTGTCCGGGATATTCCAGCTCGGATTCCACCTTGCGGGCAATATCGCGGGCAAGAAAGATCATATCGTCGTCCGACACCTCGTCCGGCTTGACCATGATGCGGATCTCGCGTCCCGCCTGGATGGCAAACGCCTTTTCGATGCCCTTGAACGAGGTCGCGATCTCTTCCAGCTTTTGCAGACGCTTGATGTAGTTTTCCAGATTCTCGCGGCGTGCGCCCGGCCTTGCGGCGGAGATCGCGTCGGCGGCCTGTACGATCATGGCGATATACGTTGAAGGCTCGACGTCACCGTGATGCGCTTCAATGGCATGGATCACATCCTTGGATTCCTTGTACTTCCTTGCGATATCCACGCCGATCTGAACGTGCGAACCGTCCACCTCGTGCGTCATGGATTTTCCGATATCATGCAGTAAGCCCGCACGCTTCGCCATCACGACGTCCACGCCCAATTCGGACGCGATCATGCCGGAGATCAGCGACACCTCGATGGAATGACGCAGGACGTTCTGTCCGTAGCTGGTACGGTATTTCAGTCTGCCGAGCAGCTTGATGAGTTCGGGATTCAGCCCGTGAATGCCGGTTTCGAACGTCGCCTGCTCGCCCGCCTTCTTGATCGCGGCGTCCACCTCGCGGCGGCACTTCTCCACCATGTCCTCCACGCGGGACGGATGGATCCGTCCGTCGGAGACCAGCTTCTCCAGCACCAGTCTTGCGACCTCGCGGCGTACCGGATCGAAGGTGGAAATGGTGATGGCTTCGGGCGTATCGTCGATGATCAGATCCACACCGGTCAGCGTCTCGATCGCGCGGATGTTCCGACCCTCGCGCCCGATGATGCGGCCCTTCATTTCGTCGTTCGGCAGATCGACGACCGAAACGGTCTGCTCCGAAACACTGTCGGCGGCACAGCGCTGGATCGCCAGCGTGATGAGGTTTTTCGCCTTTTCCTCGGCGGTATCCTTGAATTCCTCCTCCAGCTCGGACAGCTTCATCGCCATGTCATGGCGCGTCTCGCTCTCCATGCGGGACATCAGCACGTCGCGCGCTTCCTCGGAGGTCATTCCGGCAATGCGCTGTAACAGCTCGTTCTGCTCCGAAATGCTTTTTTCGATCTCCTCATGCAGCGCTTCGTTGGCTCTGATCTTGTTGTTCAGCGTTTCCTCTTTCTTTTCGAGGTTCTCCAGCTTTCGGTCCAGGTTTTCTTCCTTTTGGGAGACGCGGCGTTCCTGACGCTGTACCTCGACGCGGCGTTCCTTCGCTTCGCGCTCGGCGTCGTTCTTGATCTTGAACGCCTCGTCCTTTGCTTCGACGAGAATTTCTTTTTTGGCTGCTTCCGCTTCCTTACGTCCCTCGTCCAGCAGACGCTTGGACTCCTCCTCCGCCGAATGGATCGTCTTCTCGGCGGACAGCTTGCGCAGGAAGTATCCGACGATCGTAAATATCACGGCGGCGGCAATGCCTGTTATCAATGCAGAAATGACTGCGGGGCTCATAGATTTTCCTCCATATGTATTGATTCCAATCTATACTTCCCGATTTCTATAGGAAATGCAGTTTTACACCGTATGCAAGACCCGTGTCGCGTTTTGCATACGTCGCACAGGGGTATTTTCCCTTCTTTACATCTATATAAAATCGAAAAGCATTCGATCTTGTTTATTATACTCTCTTTTTTGATATCTGTAAATAGATAATTTCAGGAAGTTTCCCCACAGGGGTCAAAATTTACAAAATGTTAATGAATCAAATTCGGCTTTCCCGCACAAAATGTTCCATTCTTTGTTGACGGAACGCGTTTGACGTGATACAATGATGCATGATCCATACAAAACAAAGAGGTTTTATGAGCGACTATCTTTACTTTGACGCCGCCGCGAGCGCGCCGCCCTGCAAGCAGGCGATCGCCGCCGCCGAGCAGGCTTACAAGGAATACGCCAACCCGTCGTCGGTACACAAGGCGGGGCTTGCCGCCAAACGAATGCTGGAGCACGCGCGGGAACAGGTCGCGCGTGCGTTCCGCTGTGAGACGGGGGAGCTGTTTTTCACCTCCTCCGGAACGGAAGCGAACAACCTGATCCTGTTCGGTCTTGCCGCCAGACGTGCACGCGTTTCCCGCAAGATCCTGACGACCGACAGCGAGCATCCCTCGGTGGACGAGCCGCTGAAGAAGCTGGAAGCGCAGGGCTTCCGCGTGGTGCGTCTCTCCACGCGCGGCGGGCGGCTGAACACGGAGCAGCTGCGTGCGGAGCTGGCAGAGCCGATCGCGTTCCTAAGCATCATGCAGGCCAACAACGAAACGGGCGCGCTGTACGATATCCGCGCGGTGCGGGAGCTGTTGGACGAGTTTGGGAGCGACGCGCCGCTGCATTGCGACGCGGTGCAGGGCTTTCTGAAAGCCGAAAACAGCGAATGCGATCTGTCCTCCCTCTGCGATTTTGCGACCCTCTCGGCGCATAAGATCGGCGGGCTCAAGGGCGCGGGCGCGGCATACCTCGGCAGCAAAGCGATTCGCATCCCCGCTTTGCTGTTGGGCGGCGGGCAGGAGAGCGGCATGCGCTCCGGGACGGAAAACGTCGCCGCGCTCGCCGCGTTCGGCGCCGCCGCGGAGGCGGTCTGTGCCGACAGCGAGCATGTCCGACGGATCGGGGCATTGCGTAGCCAGGTGATCGACGGACTGGAAGGCAGCGGCATCCTGCTGCACCTGCCGCCAAACGCGCTTGCGAACATCCTGCACATCAGCATTCCGAACGTTCCCAGCTCCTGGGCGCTGAATTTGCTGTCCGAGCAGGGCATCTGCGTCTCGGCGGGCAGCGCGTGCTCGGCGCAGGGACGAAAAAAAGGCAACCGCGTGCTGAGCGCATACGGATTGCCGCCGCAGGAGATCGAGACCTCCTTACGCATCAGCTTCAGCGAACAAAATACGAAAGAGGAATGCGCGCGTCTCTGCAAGGCGTTGCGGGACTGCGCCGACTGGAAAAAATGAACGGAAACGAGATCATTCTGCTGAAATACGGCGAGATCATCCTGAAGGGTCTGAACCGCAACTACTTCAACCAACTGCTGGAAAAGAACGTCCGACAGGCGCTCGGACGGGTAAGCGGAAGCTTTACATTGGAATACGCGCAGTCGATCCTGTTCGTGCGCGGGGATCGGGGCAGCGACATGGCGGGCGCGTTTGCGGAGCTGAAAAAGGTGTTCGGCGTCATTTCCATCTGCCGCGGCATCGAATGTGAAAAGGATATGGAGATCATCCGAACGCTTTTGCGCAAACACGCGCGTACCCTGGTCGGGCAGGCAAAGACCTTCAAATGCGACGCACGGCGCAGCGACAAGCAATTCCCGCTGACCTCCCCGCAGATCAGCGCCGTCTGCGGCGGCGATCTGCTCGACATCATGCCGCACCTGCGTGTAGACGTCAACAACCCCGACGTGACGGTGATGATCGAAATACGCGATCACAGCGCCATTCTGCACGGCAATCAGGAAAAGGGCGCGGGAGGCATCCCGGTCGGAAGCGAGGGCAGAGCCATGCTGCTGCTTTCCGGGGGGATCGATTCGCCGGTCGCGGGGCATATGATCGCCAAGCGCGGCGTTTCCCTGAACGCGGTCTATTTTGAGACCCCGCCGTACACCTCGGAGGCGGCAAGGGAGAAGGTGGTCTCCCTTGCGAAGAAGCTGTCGGAATACGCGGGACGCATCCATCTGCATTGCGTCAGTCTGACCGAGGTGCAGGAAGCCATCGCGCAGAACTGCGAGGAACGGCTGTTCACTCTGCTGCTGCGTCGGTTCATGGTACGCTGTGCGGAAACGCTGGCGAGAAAGTACGACGCTTCGGCTCTGGTGACCGGCGAATCGCTCGGGCAGGTCGCCTCACAGACCATGCGTTCCATGCTGGCGACCGAGGACGCGTCCACCATGCCGATCTTCCGTCCCTGTATCGGGCTGGACAAGGAGGAGATCATTTCCCGTGCGCGGCAGATCGGCACGTTTGCGATTTCCACCCTGCCGTACGAGGACTGCTGTGTGCTGTTCACGCCCAAGCATCCAAACACCCGCCCGCGGATCGAGGACCTTGAAAGTGAGGAGCGGAAGCTGGACGTTGCGGGTCTGGTCGAACGCGCGGTGGCGACCGACCGCGTGATACGCTGCTGACAAAAGCCCTTTCAATCGCGTAACATTCCGTCCAGATCCTCTAAAAGATCCTCCCGGTTTTCCAAACCGACCGACAGGCGCAGCAAGCGCGGCGTGATGCCGAGCTTCTCCCGTACCGATTTGGGGACGGACGCGTGCGTCTGGGTCCGGGGATAGGTGATCAGCGAGGTCGTTCCGCCGAGACTTTCCGCAAAGCGGATCAGCTTGCCGCCGTGCAGGACCGTCTGCACGCGGTCGTCCCGCAAGGCAAACGACAAAACCCCGCCCGCACCGCTCGTCTGCGACTGCATCAGCTCATACTGCGGATGCGTCGGCAGTCCGGGGTAAAAGACGCGTTCGACGCGCGGGTGCGCTTCCAGAAACTCCGCCGCCGCCATAGCCGTTTTGCAATGCTGCTCCATACGGAGAGGCAACGTCTGGATACCGCGCAGGACCAGCCAGCTGTCAAACGGGGACAGCGCGTTGCCCAGCGTCCGCTGGATGAGCGACAGACGATTTGCAAGCGACGGGTCTTTGGTCACGACCAGTCCGCAGGTCGCGTCGTGGTGTCCGGACAGGAATTTCGTACCGGAATGGATCACCAGATCCGCTCCCAGCGTCAGCGGCTTCTGGTAGTACGGGGTCAGAAAGGTATTGTCCACCGCAAAGAGCGCGCCGACCTGCTTTGCCGCGTCGGCGAGCGCACGGATGGGCAGAACCTTCATCATCGGGTTGGTCGGCGTTTCGATGAACAGCAAGCGGGTGCGCTCGGTCAACAGCCGCTCGGCGTTGTGCGCGTTTTGCAGGTCGGCAAACCGAAAACGGACGCCGAACCCCGACCAGATCTGCTCGATCAAACGATAGGTACCGCCGTACAGATCGTCGGAGATCAGCACCTCGTCGCCTTGGTGCAAAAGCGAAAACACGCTGCTGATCGCCGCCAGTCCCGAGGAAAACGCAAAACCGTCCGTTCCCTGCTCCAGCAGGGCGACGGTTTTTTCCAGTTCGCTCCTTGTGGGATTGGAGCAGCGGGAGTAGGAGAAGCGTTCGCTGCCGCTGTATGTTGAGGTCTCAAAGATCGGAAAACTGATCGCGCCCTCGTAACGGGCGCTTTCCGCGCCGTGCGAAGCGTTGGTTTCAAAATGCCGTATCAAAAAAATCGTTCCTTTCCTTTTGGTATTCCTTTGAAAGAATATGCAAAAGGAAAAGGAACGGTCTATCGGGAAGTTATTCGGAAAGCGGCAGGATCCGCTTCGGGGTGAATTGCAGATGATCCGCCGCGATCAGCTCGGAGGACGCGCCCGCGATCTGACGCACCAGGCGGCTTTGGTCGGCATGGTGCATATGTCCGTAAAACACACGCTTTACGCCGGATTCCGCCAGCACCTCGCACAGCGCGTCACAGCGCAAAAGTCCGTAGGCGGGCGGGTAATGCAGGAAGACCAGCAGCTCCTTTTCGGGGTTTGCCTCCTGCAATTTCTTTCCCGCAAGGATCGAGGCACGCAGCCGTCCCGCTTCCCGCAGTACGATCTTGCGGTCCTCATCGCTGTATTTCGGCTCCAGCGCCCAACCGCGCGTCCCGCACACGATGAAGTTCTCCGCTTCATACGCGTTGTTGTGCAGAAAATGCAAGGACGGCGTTTCCAAACGGACGCACAGCTCCTGCAGCTTCTTCATCGTCTGCCACCAGTAGTCGTGGTTGCCGCGCAGAATGATCTTTTTGCCCGGCAAGGACTCCAGATAGCGGAAATCCTCCTCCGTTTCGGAAATCCGCATTCCCCACG
>CAYPYA010000010.1:0-6657 GCA_964414775.1 uncultured Ruminococcus sp.
AACGCTTGCCAGCAGGATGCGAACGATCGCTTCCGCAACGGTATGCAAAAGGGGCTGCATGGCATCTCCCGCGCCGCTTTGCATAGCGTTATACAGCGGTTCGGAGATCGGGCCTGACAGCAGCATCGCCAGCAGGTAGGCAAGAAGCAGGCTCAAAACCGCGCTTACGACCGTCACACCTAAGGAGATCAGCGAACGCCACAGACCTTTCTTGTAGCCTTTCAGGCAAAACGGGATCCCCGCGGCGATCAGAACGATACAAAACGGAAGGAACAGCAGGAACGTCAGCAATGCAGGAGACATGTTTCAGCACTTCCTTTTACAAATATATGAATGATGCTTTTTGACTGTTTTTCAGCCCTCGCTCACGATGCGCAGGGTGTCGGTCGCAATGACAAGCTCCTCGTCGGTCGGGATGACGAACACCTTCACGCGGCTGTCGGACGCGCTGATGAGCGTCGGGTTCTTGGCGCGGTTGCGCTCCTCGTCCAGCTTGATGCCCAGAAATTCAAGGTCCTGCATCGCCGCCGAACGCATATCCGCGTCGTTTTCTCCGATGCCGGCGGTAAAGACCACGCAGTCCAGACCGTTCATCGCCGCCGCGTAACCGCCGACGTACTTCTTGATCTGATACGCGAGAATGTCCAGCGCAAGCTGTGCGCGTTCGTTGCCGTCCGACGCCGCCGCGCGCACGTCGCGCAGGTCGGAGGAAACGCCCGAAACGCCTAAGAAGCCGCATTTTTTATTCATCCAGTCGCCCATTTCGGAGACGGGGATGTTTTCTTTTTCCATCAGGAACGGAACGACGGCGGGGTCGATGGCGCCGCAGCGCGAGCCCATGATCACGCCCTCCAGCGGGGTGAAGCCCATGGACGTGTCCACGCATTTTCCCGCGTTGACCGCCGAGACGGACGAGCCGTTCCCCAGATGGCAGGTCACGATCTTCGCGTTCGGGTTGCCGAGCAGCTCCAGCGCCTTGCCCGACACATAGCGGTGAGAGGTCCCGTGGAAGCCGTAGCGGCGAACGGCGTACTTTTCGTACAGCTCGTAGGGGATGGGGTACATGAACGCCTTTGCCGGCATGGTCTGGTGGAACGCCGTGTCCATGACCAGCACCTGCGGCACGTTCGGCATCACCTTCATACAGCCCTCGATGCCCTGCAGATGCGCTTTGGTGTGCAGGGGGGCTAAGTCGATGCATTTGCGCAGGTCGGACAGCACCTTGCCGTTTTCCCCGTCGATGCGCACGCTGTCGATCAGCCACGGACCGCCGTGCACGATGCGGTGTCCGACGGCGGAGATCTCGGACATATCGCGTATACAGCCGGTGTCCTTTGCGGTCAGGTATTGTATGACCGTCTGCACCGCGTCCGAATGCGTCGGCATGGGAACGGGAAGCTTCTTGATCAGAACGTTCTTGGACGGGACCTGATGCGTGAACAGTCCGTCCGTCCCGATGCGCTCGCAAAGTCCTTTCGCAATCATTTCGGAGCGCGTCATATCAAACAACTGATACTTCAAAGACGAGCTGCCCGCGTTTACAACCAGAATGAACATAGGGAGAACCAATCCTTTCCTTTACGGCGAAAAAACGCGAAAAAACGCAAAGATAATGCGCATGCTTCGCTTCGGGAGAGCCGCCCTGTACGGTTTCTCCCGCGTTTTATCGCTTGACAATCTTGTTTTGATACATTATAATACATTCAAAGCAAAAATGCAAGGGGGTATCGGCAAGAAATGACGTGTGCGGTGCTGTGTGAATACAACCCGTTCCATTTCGGGCATCTGCGTCAGCTTTCGCTGCTGCACGAACGCTTCTCCACCGTCGTCTGTCTGCTGGGCGGGAACCTGACGCAGCGCGGAGAGGTCGCGGTGTCGGACCGTTCCGTCCGCGCACGGGCGGCGCTGGAAAGCGGAGCGGACCTTGTTTTGTCGCTTCCGCTCCCGTGGGCGTGCGCGTCGGCGGAGGATTTCGCACGCGGCGGCGTGATGCTTGCAAAGGCGATCGGCGTCGACTATCTTGCCTTTTCCGCGGAAAGCGACGCGGACGGGCTGTCAAAAGCGGCGGAAAAACGGTTGAACGCAGACTCCGAGATTCTTTCCTTACAGCGCAAAGACCCCTCTCTTTCCTACCCGCAAGCCGCCGAGGCGGTTTTGGGCAGAACGCTTTACGGAAAGCCGAACGACATCCTGGCGATCGAGTACCTTTGCCATGCCAAGCACCTTGGACTGCCCTGCCACATCGTCGGGCGGGATCTGACCTGCCTGTCTTCCAGTGCCATCCGCTTGTCGTCCGACCCGCTTTCGCTTTTGCCGCAAAGCGCCGCCGACGTGTTTGCCGCCGACGCTTCCTTTCCGAGGAAGACCGCCGACGCGGGGCTGTTCGCGTTGGCGTGCGTGCGCAACGCCGTGTCCGCCGACGCTTACGCCGTCCCGCCGGAGCTGTTTGCACGTATGAAGGAGAAAGCGGAGCAAGCCGCCGATTGGGACGCATTCGTGCGTTCGTGCGTCGGGAGACAGTATACCGCCGCCCGCGTGCGGCGTGCGGCCTGGTCGGTGGCGTTTTCGTTCCCGAAGCAGCTGTCCGAACTCTCCGTTTCCTACACGCTGCTGTTGGCGGCGAAT
The DNA here is from genome assembly GCA_964414775.1 of uncultured Ruminococcus sp. GTDB lineage: Bacteria > Bacillota > Clostridia > Oscillospirales > CAG-382 > Coliplasma. The sequence continues at coordinate 2,626 of CAYPYA010000010.1, forward strand.
GAATACGGACGCGCCTTTCTGCGCACGCACCCGCAAGCCGAAAGGCTGCTGGTCCACCGCAGGCGGGATCGGCAGACAGACCCGATCTATCTTCTGAACGAGCGGGTCGACAGCGTTCTGCGCCTTTTTTACGGCGGAGAACCGAACGAACGCCCGTATCTGATTTGACGATCCGTCACAGAAAGGAGCAGTTGATATGACCCTGACGGAATATCTGCAAGCCTACGCGCCCACGATGCTTCCGATGCACATGCCGGGCGGGAAGCGGCGTTTTTCGTCCGTTCTTCCGTACGGGCTGGACGTGACGGAGGTCGAGGGGACGGACGATCTGCACCATCCGACGGGCATTCTGGCGAATTTGCAGTCGCGTGCCGCCACGCTGTGGGGAGCGGAACGCTCGTTTATCCTGGTCAACGGTTCGACGGGCGGGCTGCTGTCCGCCGTCCGTGCGTCGGGGGACGGCGCGCTGCTGCTTGCAAGAAACTGCCACCGCGCGGCGTACCATGCCGCCGAGCTTTGCCGCAGGCAAACGTTTTACGTCCTGCCAAGGCAAAACGGGGAGGTCATGGCGGAGGACGTGGAAAAGGCTCTGTTTTCGAACCCGCAGATCACGGCGGTGCTGGTGACGAGCCCGACCTACGAGGGGGTCGTCAGCGACGTCGGGCGCATTGCCGACGTCTGCCATGCGCACGGGGTCTTGCTCATCGTGGACGAGGCGCACGGGGCGCATTTCGGGCTGCATCCGTATTTTCCGCAAAGCGCGGTCCGTCTGGGCGCGGATATCGTCGTACAGAGCCTGCACAAGACCCTGCCCGCGCTGACGCAGACGGCGATCCTGCATTGCAGGGAGCAACTTGCGGACGCGGTGCGGCGGGAGAACGCCGTGTTCGAGAGTTCCAGTCCGTCCTTCATCCTGCTTGCGTCGGCGGACGAATGCGTGACCTTTTTGGAGCAAAGCGGCAAGGACGCGTTCGCCGCGTATGCCGATGCTTTACAGCAGACGCGTGAGCGGCTGGAGCGGGGACTTGGGCACTTCCGCTTGCTGTCGGGAACGCGTTACGACAAGGGGAAGCTGGTCGTTTGCACCGACGGGACGGACTATACGGGGGTGTCGCTTGCGGCGGAGCTGCGCAAGCGGTATCACATCGAAACCGAGATGGCGCTTCCGGACCGTCTGACGGCGATGACCTCGGTCTGCGATCGGAAAAGCGATTTGTTTCGTTTTGCGGACGCGGTGCTTTCGATCGACCGAAACGCTTGTCCCGCGCCGAAAACGGAGTTCCCCATGCTTTCCCTGCCCGAAGCGGTGTATCAGCCGTACGAGCTGCGCGGGCGGGAGGGGGAGGCGTATACGCTGTCCGACGCGGTCGGCAGGGTCTCGCTCGAAACGGTCTGGGCGTACCCGCCGGGAGTTCCGCTGTTGGTGGCAGGCGAACGCGTGCGGGAGACCTTCCCCGAACAGGTCGGTCATATGCTTGCCTGCGGCGTGTCGGTGTACAGCACGTTTGACGGCTTGCAAAGCAAAATGCTGCGCTGTTTGTCGGACGGGGGATAAAAAGCAAAAAAACGCTTGACAAACGGGAACGCGGAGATTATAATAGAAGTATCTTGAAATGAGAAAAGGAGCGTATGCGTCATGAAAAGAATTCAGACCATAGAAACGAGAGACCTTGCCGAGAGCGCGAAGAACGGCGGCTGCGGCGAATGCCAGACGTCCTGCCAGTCGGCTTGCAAAACGTCCTGCGGCATTGCCAATCAGCAATGCGAGAACGCGGAAAAGGCAAACCGGTAAGCGACCGCATTCATGACAAAAAACCGTTGTTTTGCAACGGTTTTTCATTTGAAAGGGAAGGTCATCTTCATGGTACACGCATATAAGCTAAACGGGTACAACATCGTGCTGGACGTGTTTTCCGGGTCGGTACATGTGGTGGACGATCTGGCGTACGACGTGATCTCGCTGTATGAAAATACCGAAAAAGAGGAGATCATACGGCAGATGCTTGCCAAATACAAGGACGTGCCGGATATCACGCAGGGCGAGATCGAGGACGTGTTTGACGATCTGGAGGAGCTGCGAAAGGCGAAAAAGCTGTTCACCGAGGACGTGTACGCAGACAAGGCGTTCGATCTGAAAAACCGCGTGACGGACATCAAGGCGCTCTGCCTGCACGTCGCGCACACCTGCAATCTGAACTGCACCTATTGCTTTGCCGCGCAGGGAAGGTATCACGGGGAGCGTGCGCTGATGTCCTTTGACGTGGGAAAGCAGGCGCTGGATTTTCTGATCGCTCATTCGGGGAAACGCAAAAATTTAGAGGTGGACTTCTTCGGCGGCGAACCGCTTTTGAACTGGGACGTGTGCAAGCGGTTGGTTGCATACGCCCGTTCGGTGGAAAAGCAGGCAAACAAGAATTTCCGCTTTACGCTCACCACCAACGGGATGCTGTTGGACGACGAGGTGACCGACTTCGCCAACCGTGAAATGCACAACGTGGTGTTGAGTCTGGACGGACGCAGGGAGATCCATGACGCATTGCGCCAAACCGTGAGCGGGTGCGGAAGCTACGACACGATCCTGCCGAAATTCAGGCGGTTCGTGCAGAAACGCGGGGACAAGAGCTACTATATGCGCGGAACGTTTACCCGCCGCAATTTGGATTTTTTAGAGGATATCAAGCACATGGCGGATCTGGGATTTACCGAGCTGTCCATGGAGCCTGTGGTCTGTGCGCCGGACGAGCCGTACGCGCTGCGTGAAGAGGATCTGCCGGTGCTGTATGAGCAGTACGAGCAGCTGGCGATCGAAATGCTGCGCCGCAAAAAGGCGGGACACGGCTTTACGTTCTATCATTACATGATCGACCTGACGGGCGGGCCTTGCATTTACAAACGCATCTCCGGATGCGGAAGCGGGACGGAGTACCTCGCGGTGACGCCGAACGGGGATCTGTACCCCTGTCATCAGTTTGTCGGGGAGGAAAAGTACCGCATGGGGGACGTCTGGCAGGGCGTGACGAACACGGAATTGCAGGGTGAATTCAAGCTCTGCAACGCCTATGCGCGTAAGGAATGCGCCGACTGCTGGGCGAAGCTGTACTGTTCGGGCGGGTGCGCCGCCAACGCGTACCACGCGACGGGTTCTATCCGCGGGGTGTACGAGTACGGCTGTAAGCTGTTCCGCAAGCGCATGGAATGCGCGATCATGCTCAAGGTCGCCGAACAAAAGGAATTGCAGACGGAAGCGGGAAGCGCGGTATGAGTACGAAGATGAAGGCGATCGTTTTTGACATGGACGGGGTCCTGTTCGACACGGAACGGATCTATTTCGACGCGTGGGAGCTGGCGGGAAACGAGATCGGCATCGATACGAGGGAGATTCGCCGGAAGTGCGCGGGACACATCGCCGCGGACATGAAGGGCATTTTCGAGCCGTATTTCGGCGGAAAGGTGTCGTTTGAGGAATTTAACGAACGCAAGCGGGCTTGCTTCATACGGATTTTGCGGCAGAACGGGCTGCCTTTGAAGCCGGGCCTGCATGAGATCATGGACTTTCTGAAACAGAACGGGTACCGCGTTGCGCTGGCGACCTCGACCTCGCGCGAGGGCGCGGTCTCCAATCTGACCCAAGCGGGGATCCTTTCCTGCTTTGACGTGTTGACGACGGGGGATATGTTCGTGCATGGCAAGCCCGACCCCGAAATCTATCTGACCGCCTGCCGCCTGCTGGGCAGCGAGCCTGCGCAAACGTATGCCGTGGAGGACAGCTATCCGGGCTTGGAAAGCGCGCACGGCGCGGGGATGAAAGTCGTGATGATCCCCGATCTGTTCCCGCCGACCGAGCGCACGCGTGATATCGCCGTGACGCTTCCGTCCCTGCTTGCTTTGCGCGACGCATTGCGCGACGGTAAGGTGTGACGTGACAGAAAAAGGGAACCATTTAAGGGGAACTTTATGAAAAAAGTTCCCCTTAAAAAACCTCTCAAAAACTTTTCGTTTCGGCAAGTTGGCAAGCCGCTTGGCTTGCCGATG
>CAYPYA010000011.1:0-5721 GCA_964414775.1 uncultured Ruminococcus sp.
ATATCCTTCATGCTGATTGTCGCATGTATGCTGTCAGCGTGCAATAGGAATGCAGCGCATTCTTCAAATCCATCCGTTGAAGATTCGGCAGTGCTTTCTTCCGGTGCCGCTCTGCATACAACGTTATTGGCAGCAAAAGAAGCAACTTCCGATTCGACATCGACGGAGTCGGAAACGCCGATCACGAATGCAGAGAAATCCGCCTCCCGCATGTCACTTGTCGATTCGTTTGTGCAAAATATTCAGAGCGATCATGTGATGCAAGAGAAGGATGCTTATGAGATTCTGGGGGAAGTCGGCGATTATACGCTTGTCCGGATCGATATCGGCGGTGACTGTGCGATCGTCATGAACGTATATGACGGCTATCAGATTTTCTCTTCCACGATCGGGTATCCTTCCGAAACACATCTGTATTTGATCGGGGATCACGCGATATTTACGTTGAATGCGGCTTATGAGCATGGGCTGATCGGCGATATGGGAGAAGTGTATCATCTTTTGCCAAAGGCTTGCCAAGCCGGATATGATCCATCTATCGCGAATTCCTATACGAAAGCTTGCCGCGAAAATGCTTTTGGCTTTCAAAATGGGGTACTCTATGTAAAGTAAAAGGTACCTGTTCATCAGGATACCCGAAAACCGACTTTTAATCAAGTATACGCACGGCAATATTTTTCATTTCATGGAAAGAGATCCCCTGTGCAGAGGTTTGTCATCAGCCTGAGGATTCGGTACGAAAGTGCCGAATCCTTTGCTGTAAAACGAAATCCGACCGCATCCGCTTGGTTTTACAACTTTTTGACATTTTCTTGTTGACATCCTGACGTTTCGCGTGCTAAAGTATATGCGGGAACAGAAAAAAGGGTCTCCGTGCGATACGGGAAAGGAACGGTCATCATCATGAAGCTCCATACGGTCAAAAAAGCACTTTGCGTCTTGCTGTGCGGCTTGTTTTGCGGCTTGCTCATCGGCTGTGCGTCGCTGAACGAGCATTTGCCCGAAAGCATCCCGTCGCCGCCGTCGTTCACGGACAGCAAACCGAAAACGGAAAACAGCATGCAGGCGGAGTTCACCGTTCCGACAACAGAGCAGTCCACCGTATCCACGGCATTGCAAGGCAAGGTCGTCATCTTAGACCCCGGACACGGGTTCGCGGACAGCGGATGCATATTCCCCGGTTCGCAGGTGTACGAACGGGATATCACCCCCGTGCTGGTGCAAAAGATCCGTGCGGCGCTGGAAGCCGACGGTGTGACCGTTCTGCAAACGCACGACGGACAGACCTTCCCCGACGCGGTCGCGATGGACGCGATGGCAAACCGTCTGTCCTACGATCTGGACGCGTACCTCAATCATCTGGTGGACGGCTACAGTGGGCGGGTCGGCTCCGATGTGCCCGCAACCGTGCAGGCGTTCCGCAACGGACTGGACAGCAACGACAAGTTTTCCATCTTCGAGCGTTCCTATTACGCCAACCTTTTGTCCGCGGAGCAGAAAGCCTCCCTGTTCGTTTCCGTACACGTCAACTCCAATTCGGATTCGTCCGCTCTTTCCGGCTTCGAGCTGTACTGCTGCTCGGACACGCCGCACGCGGACGCTTCCCAAAGCCTGATGGACGCGCTGGAAAGCGGACTGCAAGGCCGCTTCCCGCAGAGCCGTCTGAAAAAGACCGTTTTCAACTGGGAGGACGCGTTCGCGGTCAACAAGTACCCGGACATGCCGTCGGTTCTGGTGGAATCCGGCTACGCGACCAACCCGACGGACGCCGCAAACCTGCAGAACGAAGCATGGCAGAACGCCTTTGCGCGCGCGGTCGCGGACGGGATCGAAGCCTACCTGACCGCATGATGTGAAACAAACCCCTTGCAATTGTGAAAAAAATATGATAAAATAGAGACGCCCGTATGAAAAAAGGCGTCTCCTTGCTTTTCACGGACGGCGCAAATCCAAACAGGAGAGGATTCCGTATGCCGCAGTTTACCAAAAACGCAATATCCGAATCCTTTTTCCGTATTGCCGCCAAAAAGCCGCCGGAGAAGATCACCGTCAAGGACATCGTCGAGGACTGCGGCGTGACCCGCAACACCTTTTACTACTATTTCCGCGACGTATACGACGTCATCGAGGACGCGTTCCTGACCGTCGCGGAGAGCTTACAGGACACGGAAAACGTCGCGCACCCGTCCGAGATCTTCAGCAAATTCGCGGACTTCCTGTATACCCACCGCGCCGCCATGCGCAACATCTGCTCCTCGGTCGGCTACGACGCGGTGAACGCCTATCTGTCGCGTGCGTCGGAACAGCCCATGCGTGCCGCCGTCCTGCAGGCAGCGAACGGACTGCCCGTTTGCGAAGCGGATCAGAAGCTGATCGTCTCCCTTTTACAGGAGGCGGTGCTGGGTCTGCTTCTGGACTGGCTGAAATCCGATTCCGACCGACCGCCGTCCGTTTTGCTGGAACGCATCTCTCTGCTGGGAGAAGGGGCTTTGCCGCTGTTCTTACGCAATGCGTCCGACCATCCCGCGTCCCGTTCCTGATGACTTCATACAATTCGAGCCGTTTGCCCAAAAATTGCGCAAACGGCTTTTTTTATCTGTATAAAAGCAAACGCATCCGTGATAGAATGGAAACATCAAAAACCAAAGGGCAATAAATTTGAAATATAAATGTTTCAAACATGTCCGCACAAGCAAGGGATGGTCATAAATATGAAAACACCCAAGCACATTTCCAAGCTGTCCGAACGCTTCCGCAAGAGCCTCAAAACAGACTACGCCGCGGGGAACGGGATCGTCCGCTCCGCGAAAAGCATCCACCTTGCCGCAAGCTGCATCATGCTGATATCCGGCATTCTGCTGTGCGTGGTCAAGGATTTTGACAGCAGCGTGGTGCAATGGATCACCGCGGGCTGCTGCATCCTGTTGGGAGCGGCGGACATCTTCGGCTACTATTCCAACGACCTGTTCCGTCTGGCGTTCCAGTTCGCGTTTGCGTTCGGCTCGTACAGCGTGCTGCTCGGGGTGCTTTTGCTGTTGATCCCGGATCGGCTGATCGGGTTTCTGCCCTACACCGTGGCTTGCTACGTCATTCTGGACGGACTGCAAAAGGTGCAGATCGCCCTGGAGGGACGCAAGTTCGGGCTGGGGAAATGGGTGCTGATCCTTGCGACCTCCGTCGCCGTCGTCCTGTTCGGCTACCTGTCCGTCTTTCTGTCTGACGATGGCTCGCACCTTTGGATGGGCATCGCCGTCGCGCTCAACGGAGCGGAAAACTTCTGGACGACCATGTATACGGTCCGTCTGCGCACCAAAGCCGGAGAATAAATGCAAAAAACACATCATACCGTGTAATATAAGGAGATTTTACCATGAGAACTGTTCAGATCGTCACGGATTCCTGCTCGGACTTGAACGGGGAACTGCTTGCCCGTTACGGGATCGTTTACGCGCAGATGCGCACCGTTTATCAAGGGAAGGAAACGCCCGCAACGCTGACGTGGGACGCGTACAGCCCGAAGGAGCTGTATGACCTGATGCGCGGCGGCGAGCGCGTGACCACCACGCAGGTGCCTGCGGGGGAATTCAAAAAGGTGTTTTCACAGCTTCTCGAACAGGGCAAGGATATCGTCTACATCGCCTGCTCCACCAAGCAAAGCGGATCGGTCAACACCGCCGCCGTCGTCGCAAAGGAGCTGCTTGTCTCCTACCCGGATGCGGAAATCTACTGCATCGACTCGCTCAACGCCTGTATGGGCGAGGGCATTCTTGCCATCGAAGCGGCGAAGCTGCAGGCAAAGGGCATGAGTGCGCGTGAGATCAACGACGCGATCCTGCCGCTTCGCAAGCGCGTCAACCAGTACATCACCGTCCATTCTCTCGACGCGCTGCACAGAGCGGGCAGAGTCAAGGCGTCCGCCGCGTTTTTCGGCAACCTGATGGGGGTCAAGCCGATCCTGATCTCCGACGCGAACGGCGCACAGACGCCGATCAAAAAGGTCAAGGGCCGCCGCAATTCCATCACCGAGATCGTGAATCTTATGAAAGAGGCCATTGAAGACCCCGAAGAACAGACCGTTTATATCGTTCACGCGGACTGCTCACAGGAGGAGGTTCGGGAGCTGACCGAGCTTGTCAAGGCAAACATCCCCTGCAAGGAGATCATTTCCACCTACATCGGACCGATCGTCGGCGCTTCCATCGGACCGGACGCGATCGGCTTGTACGCGTTCGGCAAGCAAGTCACCTATACCGCACAGGGCTGACGTCCGGGCACATCGGGTTTTCGGATCAAACGCTTTGCGGCATGAAAGCCTTGGAAATACAAGGCTTTCCTTGCCGTACAGGAAAGGAATGTTCATCACCATGACCACGACGAAAACGGCGTGCTTGGACGGCAAGTTGTTTGCCGAGCTTTTACGGGGCGGCTTTGCCAACCTGTGCGCGCATGAGGACATCGTCAACGACTTAAACGTATTCCCCATCCCCGACGGGGACACGGGAAATAATATGCGCCTGACCGTGGAGGGCGGCATCGCCGCGCTGGACGGTGCGGACGCGCACACCGATTCTCTTTCAGAGCTTGCGCACGCGGTATCCGACGGAGCGCTGCTGACCGCCCGCGGCAATTCGGGCGTGATCCTTTCCCAGCTGATTGCGGGGTTTGCAGAGGGGCTGAACGGGCATGACGAAGCAGACAGCCGCGTTTTGGCGCAGGCGGCGATCTCCGGCGTTCAGAAAGCATATGCGTCCGTCATCACACCCGTCGAAGGGACGGTTCTGACCGTCGCCCGCGAGGCGGCGGAAGCGCTCGCACAGCAGACGGAAAGCAAGGACTTATCGTTGGAGGAAGCGCTTACGCTGGTATCCGAGCAAATGCACGCGTCCTTACAGCGCACGCCCGACCTGCTCCCGACCTTAAAAGAAGCGGGGGTCATCGACAGCGGCGGCGCGGGGCTTGTCTACCTGATCGACGGCATGGAGCAGACGCTGTCCGGGGACGACGTTCCCGAACAGCCGGTTCAGACCAAATCCGCTCCCGCCACCTTGGATTTTTCCGGCTTTACGGAGGACAGCGAGCTGATTTACGGCTACTGCACCGAGTTTTTACTGCGTCTGCAAAGCAAAAAGATCCGCATCGAAGCATTTTCCGTAGACCGTCTGATCGAACGGCTGAGCCCGCTCGGGGACAGCATCGTCGCGTTTCAGAACGGAACGATCGTCAAGGTGCATATCCATACGAAAACACCCGGTCTTGTTCTGGGGCTTTGCCAGGAATGCGGCGAGTTTCTGACCATGAAGATCGAAAACATGAGCCTGCAGCACAGCGAAAGCAATGTGGAAAACCGCTTTGAACAGCCGAAAAAGGCAGAAAAGAAGCCGTTCGGCGTGGTCGCGGTCGCTTCGGGCGAGGGCATCGCCAAGCTGTTCCGTCAATTCGGCGCGGACGCGATCGTGGAAGGCGGGCAGACCATGAACCCGTCGGCACAAGACTTTCTGGACGCGTTCCGAACTGTCAGGGCGCAGACCGTCATCGTCATGCCGAACAACCAAAACGTCCTGCTTGCCGCAAAGCAGGCGGCGGAGCTGTACAAGGACGCGGACGTGCGCGTTCTGGAAACGACCACGCTGGGCGAGGGGTATCAGGCACTCACCATGCTGGACTTCACGTCGGGGGACGCGGATGTTGTCATGGAAAACCTGCAGCAAGCCATTGCAGACG
>CAYPYA010000012.1:0-7987 GCA_964414775.1 uncultured Ruminococcus sp.
ACGGTGTAGGTCGCTTTTTCATTATGCTTATCATCGACCGTCAATGTGATGGTATCCGTTCCCGTATAACCGTCCTCCGGTATGTAGATCAACGAATTGCGGGTAGCGGTGACCTGCGCGCGTCCGTGCTCACAGCCGGAAACGGTAACGGTCAGATCGCCGCCGAACGAATCCTCGTCCCGGATCGAAAGCTCGAGCTCGTTCCGACGGTTCGCGAACGCCTGCTGATTTTCCGGCAATGTAACGACCGGCGGCTCGTTTTGATAGGTTCCCTTGATGAACTGATAGGTGATGTCATACATACGGCGCATTTGCCGCGAATCGGCATGGCAGAACGTATACAGCGTTCCGGGACCCGCTCCCTGATAGAACGTATGCAGTGCGTTCATGTATCCGGTCTTATAGCCGACGTACAGATAGCGTTCATAGTTATACATCGCATCCGCGGCATTCTCCCCCTGGAAGAAGCCCGGCTCGTTCGTCTCGATCTCCACGCCGAGATGGTAGGCTTTCGCCGTTTCGGCAAATTCCCACAGCATATCCAGCTCAAAGTAGGAACGGCTGTCGGTGAACGCAACGTTCGGCTGCATGACCGCGCCCTCGAATCCGAGCTCCTGCCAATGGTCAAAGCCGGTGGACAGATAGAACGGATCGAACAGAACCACCTTGCCGGCGTCCTCCATCGCCTGTACCGCGTTTACGGTGAAGGCTTTTTCATCCGCAGACCACGTATAGTTGAGTTCCTCCTCATACCAATAATAGCCGACGAAATCCAGATGGGAGAAGTTCGCTTCCGCAAAGCGCTGTGACAGATAACCGTCGTACCATTTGATCGCCGCAACGCGCTCCGAAAGCGTTTTGCAGTAGTCCGCAACGCCGTCTCCGTCCACGTCGCCGAACGGCTTGTCGATGACCCCCGGATACGGCATGGTCAGCAGGACCGGGAATTTCCCCGTGATCCCAAGCTGTTCGTATACCTGTCCGACGGCGGTATTGAGCGCATCCAGCTCGTACCCCTTTTCAAACAGGAAATCGGTGTAGAAGATCCAATCCGTCTGCACGGCGGAAGGATATTTTTGTGTTTTCACCAGCGTACCGCCGGAAGGATAAGCGAAGTTGGTGGAGACGCAGGGAACGAACGCGACCGCGTCGAACATGGTATCCTGCACCTGACCGTCCTTGCTCAGATACGCGACGTACGGGAGCAATTTTTCCACCGTGTTGCGCACAATGTCCTGATTCGAGGGGTAGTAGCCGTTATACATTTTGATGATGTCCGTAATGCCGTATGCATCGCCGAGCGAGTTGCAGAACGCGCCTTCCTGCGGTTCGTCCGGCGTGAACGTCGGTTCCCTGCCCGTACAGGTACGGCTTCCGTATATCTCGATCTCATCACAGCAGGCAAAGATATCACAGCAGAACTCGATCTGCACATACCGCGCCGCATACGCCTTTTTCAGCGTCAGCGTCGCTTCGTAGGGACGCGCGGACTCATTCAGCGAAAAGGGCGGCTTGGTCTCTCCCGCCGTGAACCAGTCCTTGCCGTTCTCCGACAGCTTCAGACGGACGTAGCGCGGGGCATAGTTGCCCTGTCCGTGGTAGAAGCCCGCGGAAAAGCCGGAAACGGACACGGGCTCTCCGAAATCAAACGTTACAAGACGCGACTGGGAGCGGAACACATGATACCAAGCGGGATCGGCGGTGCCTCCTTTTGCCTTGATACCGTCGGTCAGCTGTCCCTTATCGACGTCGTCGCTCTCCTCGTACAGCGCATACGAGTGAACGGTCGGAACGCCCGTTTGTATGGTATATTCCATGCCGCGCACCAGATTTTCCGGTGCGGCGCCGACCGGCAAAAGCGCCGCGCACAAGGTCGGCAGAAGGCACAGAAGCGCCAGCGCAAGCATACAGATCTTTCGTTTCATAAGTTTCATAAGATGTATTTCCTTTCCAAACCGCCGTTTTATTTCAGTCTTTATATCAATGTCAGTACGGCGGCATCATATTTGCGTTTCACGCAAATATCCAATGTTTGTATTGTATAACATACCGCCGTTTTATCTTTCCCTGTCTATCAATGTCAGCGCGGCGGCATCATATTTGCCTGCGGCAAATATCCGATGCATTTATAGTATAACACAGTTTTTGCAAAAAAGCAAGAAAAACCTTTTTCTGCGGCATAGCGGGAATCGGAACAAACAAACGCAAAAACGCATATGCTCTCACCGAGAGGTGTTCACCATGTCAGAGCTGAATCAGAAAACGGTTGCCTTCCGTCTGCCGTGCGGTCTGCCCGCCGTATCGGCGACCTTTCTGGAGGACGGATCGTTTGCGGCGGTAAGCGGTCAAGACCCGGCGGTCTATCTGTTTTCTCCGAACGGGAGCTTTTGTAAGGCATGCGAAACGGTGCGTCCGTACGCGGGACTGCACCGCAGCACGACCGATCCGACGGACGGGACCTACCTTGCCACGTCCCATTGCACGCAGAACAACCGCGTCTATTTGCTGAACTGCCGGTTTGAGGAATTCGGAAGCATCGATCTGCGCCCGACGGAAGGCGACTGTGCGGACGTCGGAGAACTGATGGACGCCTTTCCGTACACCGAGCTTTCGGAAGAGGGCTGCCTCCGTGCGCGCATCCACGCCGCGTTCCGACAGAGCGTGCGCGTTTTCGATTACGGCGGCAAGCAGCAAAGCGTCATTCTGCCGCCGGACGGAGAGGAGCTGCTTTTGCATTACGCGATCTCCGGCGCGGCGCAGGCGCTGCACTATCAACGGGACCAAACGGAATTCATCAATCTTGCCGAAGCGGGAGACGTCTATTTGGGCATCGTTCCGAACGAACTGCGTATGCGAGGATTTCTGCCGATCGGTCTGCACGATTTTTACGGACTGTTCGGCTACCGCTATTTTTACAATTATCTTGTCCCCATTTATCAATGCGGTCGTTTCCTGCTGCCGTCCGTTCTGGATACGGAACGAATTCTGCAAAATATCCGTCCCTGCTCTTGAAAAAAAGCATCGGATGTGATAGAATAGATGCGAAAGAGGGATCGTGCCGTCTGCTATCGGGCTTCCGACGAAAATGACGCGATCCCACCCAAAAGCAAAGGCGGGATGAATCCGTGTCTGCCGTTCGTCGCATCGACGCTTCCGTTTTGAAAACCCTGCTGCCGCGTCCGAGTGAGTCCCACAAGGGGACGTTCGGAACGCTGTGTATGTTTTGCGGCTCCGAGAAAATGCCGGGCGCGGCGTTTTTGTCCGCTTTCGGCGCACTGCGAAGCGGGGTCGGGCTGTTGAAGCTCGCCGCATCGCCGAGCGTTTCCGCCGTTTTGCAGACACGCCTTGCAGAACCTGTCTGGGTTTCGCCGCAGGAGATCGAAAACGTACAGGCGAATGCGTTTCTGTGCGGCTGCGGGCTGTCGCGGGCATACGACGACCTGCTGGAGTATTTACTGCCACAGATCCGCATTCCCGCCGTATACGACGCGGACTGCATAAATTTCCTTTCCCTGCATAAGGATGTAGCGAACCGATTGCAAAACGAGTACATTCTGACCCCGCACCCCGCCGAATTTCACCGTCTGTGCGGAAAAAGCATCGCGGAGATTCAGCAAAACCGTATCGGGCTTGCCGCGGAGTACGCGCATTTGCACCGCTGTGTGCTGGTACTGAAGGGGCATGAAACGGTGGTCGCGTCTCCAAGCGGAGAGGTCGCGGTCAATACGAGCGGAAACAGCGCGCTTGCCAAAGGCGGGAGCGGCGACGTGCTGGCGGGCGTGATCGCCTCGCTGGTCGCGCAGGGACATTCCTGTTTCGACGCGGCGTGTATCGGCGTATACGTTCACGGGAAAGCGGGAGAGCTTCTTTCCGAAACGTACGGCGAGCACGGCGCGCTTCCGAGCGATCTTCCGGTCATGATCGGCAAGTTGCTGGGCTGAGTGGTCAAAAAGGCAATCGGCATCCTGATTCTTTCGGAGAGTGCCGCTTTGAAACGCTTGCTGACGACTTTGACTTCCCTGCTTTGCCTGCTTTCGCTTTGTCTGCTCTGCGGATGCCAAACCGCAAAGCCCTCCGGTACGTTATCGGACGTCCGGGGCGCGACGCTATTTACCGCTTCCGACGGAGCGGTGCATTTTTCCGTTGCTCTGACGGAGCAGGGCGGCGTTTTCCGTTTTTCCGAGCCGGAAATTCTACGGGAGCTGACGGTCACGGTGACGGAAAACGGCATACATACTTGCTATAACGGACTGGAGACCGACGTGCCGGAAGCCTTCCTTGCGTCGATCCTGCCGTTTTACGAAGCGATCCTTGCTTTGCAAAGCGAACAGACGAAGCGGACGAACAGGAAAGAACCGTCCTGGGAGATCACCAAAGACGGAAGCACCTATCGGTTATATGAGCAAGCCGAGGACGGCATTTTCGCACGCATAGATACGGAAACGGGCAGCGGAAGCAAAAGCTATCTGCTGTATTCCTGTTCATAAAACTTCCGTGCCGGCCTGAGAAAGGAATATTCATAAACATGACGACCCAACGAGTACGTGTACAAATCGATTCCGAACGCATTTTACAGAATTACCGACATATTCAATCGCTCGTCCCGCAGGACTGTAAGGTGCTTGCGGTGGTCAAGGCGGACGCCTACGGTCACGGCGCAAAGCAGATCTGCAAGCTGTTGGAAAAAGCGGGATGCACCTATTTCGCGGTCGCCTGCATCGAGGAAGCGATCGGATTGCGGCAGGACGGGGTCAAGGGAAATCTTTTGATCTTAGGCAACACCGACCCGTCGTATGCGGAAAAGCTGCGTGAGCTGAACCTGATCCAGACGGTGGACTGCCTGGAGTATGCAAAGCAGTTATCGCAAAACGGCGGCGCGCGCATACATATCAAGGTGGATACCGGAATGTCCCGTCTGGGCTTTTACTGCCATCACCGCGAAGACGTGCAGAGCGCGGCGGACCTGATCGAGCAGGTCGCTTCCCTGCCCGATCTGCAAATGGACGGTATCTTTACGCACTTTGCAGACAGCGACGGCGAGCAGGAGGAGACCACCTATCGGCAGTTTGACGCGTTCCAAGCGCTGCTGAACGAACTGGAAAAGCGGTCGGTTTCCGTCGGACTGCGGCATTGCTGCAACAGCGCCGCCATTCTGCGCTTCCCGCAGATGTGTCTGGATATGGTGCGCGCGGGACTGATCCTATACGGGTTATCGCCGTCCCCCTACGCCAAAGACAACGCCTTACAGCCCGCCATGCGTCTGATCTCACGGGTCTCGGCAGTCAACCACATCCGAAAAGGGGATGCGGTGTCTTACGGCGGCACCTATGTTGCCAAACATGACATGTACGTCGCGGTGCTTTCCATCGGGTATGCGGACGGGCTTCCGCGCGCGCTTTCCGGCAATCTGACGGTCAAGATCAACGGGCAGGACGCGCCCTTGATCGGGCGCATCTGCATGGATCTATGTATGGCGGATCTGGGGGACAACCCCTGCAAGCCGGGAGACGAGGCCGTCATTTTCGAGACGGCAGAGCAAATCGAGGACATTGCGCGCAAGCTGGGAAGCATCAGCTATGAGGTACTCTGCCTGCTGAAACGGCGGGTGGCGATTGCCTATCAATAAAAGGACGTTTCTATGTTACAAGCGGTTCTATTCGATCTGGATGGCACCCTGCTGCCGATGAAGCAGGAGGAATTTTTACGGGATTACCTCGGACGGCTTTCCGCAAAGGTCGCTCCGCTGGGGTACGAGAAGCACGCGCTGATCGACGCGATTTGGGACGGAACGCGTCAAATGGTGCAAAACGACGGGAGCAAAACCAACGAAGCGGTGTTCTGGCAGGCCTTTGTTTCACGCTTCGGGGAACAAGTGCAGGAACACATTCCCGTATTCGATGCGTTCTACCGTGAAGAATTTCAGGAGTCACGCGCGGTCTGCGGGTATAATCCAAAAGCGGCGGAGCTGATCCATACCCTGCAAAAGAAAGGGGTGCGCTTGGTCTTAGCGACCAATCCCGTTTTCCCGGCAGTCGCAACGCAAAGCCGCATCCGCTGGGCGGGGCTGTCTCCGTCGGACTTCGAGCTGGTCACCACCTATGAAAACATCGGGTTCTGCAAACCCAATCCCGCGTATTATACGCAGATCGCAAAGCAGATCGGGGTGTCTCCGAAGTCCTGCCTGATGGTCGGAAACGACGTGGAGGACGATCTGCCCGCCGGAAAAACCGGCATGAAGGTTTTCGTGCTGACCGACTGCTTGATCAACCGCAAGCAAACCGACCTTTCGCCTTATCCGCATGGCGGCTTTGACGCGCTCCAAGCCTATCTGGACACGCTGCTGCCCGAACAATAAGATAAAAACGTGTGGAGAGGAATGGCTCACCACACGTTTTTTAATTTTGTTTGTTCAGTCGGTCAACAGATCGCCGCCGAAATAGGTCAATACAAACGTTCCGTCCGTACGTGCAGACAATGTAAAGAAGGTTTCAAATTCATCCTCTTCCGTAAAGCCGTAATACAGAAACGCACCCGAAAGCGTCTGCGGAAGCGTGCAGGCATAGATCTCCTCCCAATCGTCGTCGTTGCACCCGCCGTTCTCTGACAACTCCGCGCGGTGCTCGACCAAAAACGCAAGTAAGGCATACCCTTTCAACGTTTTCGGTGAGTCCCCATCCGAAAAAACATGATCTCTCAATTTCTCCCGTGCGCCGTCCGGTAAAAAGCGCAACAGCTTCGGGTCGTCGACCCCGCTGCATCCGCGAATTGTCTGATAAAAGTCACGAACGGCGGCTTTTGTTTTTTCACGCGCTGCATTCCATTCGTCACGATCCAGCGCCGGATAGCACGCTTTCATGCTTCCGTCCTTTCGGTCGAGTACCAAAATCTCCTTTCCGACCAGCTGTACCGTTTCCCGATCCGATCCCGCAAAGCGAAGCTCATCGTCCGTCCGTTCCAAGACCGTCTGCAATTCCCCGTTTTGCACGCGATATAGCAGAAATCCGCTCTCACGCTTCTCCGCCAAAATCCATTCATGCAGACAATCAATGCATCTGTATTCCGAAAACGCAAGCACTTCTTTCCCGTCAGCTGTTAAAAGCGAAAAGTTGTCTCTCACGCTTACCGTCAGATAACCGTTCTGCTCCTGCTGTAATCCCGATACGCCCTGTTCAAATCCATAAAGAAGACCGTCTCCAACTGCGATCGCATAGGTCGCGCGTGCGTCCGGTTCGTCCGCAGGCGGGTCAAGACGCAGCAGCCGGACCTCTCCGTACTGCGCTTCCGTTTCCGCGCCGGACGGAATTCCGCTTTCACTTTCGGATATGCCGTTAGTCGAAATGCTTTCAGCAACCGAATCGCTTTCGGTTTTTACGGGCGTTTTCCCTTCGGAACAGCCGCAAAGACTTACCGAAACGGCAAGCAGAAGAAGAATAAGGATCCCGCTGATTTTTTTCATGATGATTTCCCCTTGATTCATCTTTTTTATATTACTATAAATAGTATACATTGTAATGAGCCTTCTGTCAATGGTTTTTGGATATTTTCTCGATAACAAATCAAAAAATCAATTTGACGATCATTTCACACCACGAAAAAAGCGAGAAGATACGTTTCCTCTCGCTTTACTGATTTTGCGCATTTGCAGTCAATTTGCAGTCAAGTGCAATACCGTACAGGCGCCGACCATCGCGCTGGAAGCGCAAAGCTGCTTGCAGCCCGGACGGAACTGCGAAACGTGTTTTCCGTGCACATGACCGCACAAGAGCAGTCGGAACGGGCTGTTTTCCCGTTGCAGTTCGTCCAGAAACGCCTGTGTTTCCGCATCGACCTGACCGCTCCCCAACAGAAAATACGGATCAAAGATCGAAGTCTCCCGTTGATTGTAAGCGGTCAGCACCGGAATGTGCATGACAAGCACCGGAACGCAGTCCTTCGCTTCGGTCAAAGCGGCTTCCAGCTGCGCACGATCCAATTTTTTCTGCGCGTC
>CAYPYA010000013.1:0-6141 GCA_964414775.1 uncultured Ruminococcus sp.
GTCACCGCGCCCGCCGCGTAGTAGTTGCGGGTATGCTCGACGTTCCATTGCTCCGTCCCGCCGACCTCCAGTTCGATGCACATGCCAAGCAGCTTCGCCGTGTCCGCCGCGTCGAACAGACGCTGTTCGGGAATGTCCTGACGGAACGCGTAGTTGGGCTGGTAGCACGCCATGTCGAAGCCCAGCCTGCGGTAATCGTCAAAGCCGGACGCGAGGTAGTACGGGATCCAGGTCGTGATCATGTTCTTTGCCCGCACATAGTCGGTCGTGGTGCGGATCAGGCTCAGAAGCTGCTCGTCGGCGTAATCGATCTCCTCGGTGAACCAGTAGTAGCCGGACAGATCCAGATGCTTGTACTGCTTTTCACGGAAGCGCTGCTCCTGCTCGTCGATCAGCCACTTGATCGCCGCGACGCGGTCCTCCAACACCGTGAAATCCCGCATTTTGCCGTCGATTTCCCCGAACGCCCGCTGTTCGGGCACGGGGTACAGGATCGAGAAGAACACCTTGACCTTCAGGTCCGGTTTGCCCAGATCGAGCGCGACCTGCTCGGCGGCAGCCTCCAGCGCGTCCAGATTCTTACCCTCCAAGAACTGCTGATCCATATAGTACTGCCACTTGGCTTTGTCCAGCGGCTTCTTTTTATACCCCTCGTACAGGAACGCCACGAACGGCAGGAACAGATAGCCGTCGAACATCGTGTCGATCGCCTTCCCGTTCTTGTCCAGATAGCCGACGTAGGGCAGGAAATGCTCCTTTTCCAGCGGCGGGCGCTGCTCATGGCAGTAGTAGGCAAGGATCACGTCCTTCGCGCCGCCCAGCTCGTTTGCCGAGCAGAAGCGGTTCGGGAAAATGCTTTCGCCCGGCTTGTCGGGAATAATCTCCCGCGCGTTTGTGATATCCTTTTTGCCGTAGGCTTCGATCTGGTCGATGTAGACGTGTACGGGGCAGTTGAAGCTGACGCGGATGAACCGTGCCTGCACCGCGGGCTTGAGAACGGACTTGACCGAGACCATTTCCGCGTCACGCTCGGAGTGAAGACCGTTCTGTGTAGCGACCGTTTCAAAGTCCACGCCGTTGTCAGAAACCGAAAATTCGATCGCGGCGGGCAGACGGATGGCGGTCTCCTTTTCCTTCAGCAGACGGATGCGGAATTCCGAAACGCAGCCGATCGCGCCGAGATCGAATACGATGCTGCGCTCCACGCCGCGCGTAAAGCGCACCCACGCAGGGTCGTGCATGGTCGCGCGGGTGGCAAAGATCCCGTCGGTCAGACGGGGTTCGGTGTCGGGCGTGTTGAACTGCGGCGTGCGGTCTTCCTCGCACAGCGCGCCGTAGCAGATGACCGCGTAGGACTTGCCCGACAGAAGGTTCTTTTCCTGGCGGTAGTCGGGGTCGTTCTTTTGGAAGAACTTCTTTTCCGTTTTCTTGTAGACGTAGGGGGTGTAGTAGTCGTTTTGCGAATGCAATTGCATAAGGGTTGACCGTCCTTTGCTTGAAAATGAAATTCTATGCTTGTTCGTATTTCAATTTATGTCTCGTGATGAAGAAGCAGACGCCCAGCACCAGGAAGGTCAGCGTCCAGGAGATCGGGTAGGAGACAAACAGCATTTCCGGCGTGTGGAAGCGTTCCATGGCAAACAAGGTGTAGATCCACACCAGACGGAAGCCGCAGATGCCGCACACCGTGATGATCATCGGCACCAGCGACGAGCCCATGCCGCGCAGCGTGCCTGACATCACGTCCATGATCCCGCAAAGGAAGTACGGAAAACAGATGAAGGTCAGTCGGATCAGCCCGTACGGGATCGCGCTCGGCTCGTCGGATATATATATGGAAAGCAGCGGCTGACCGAACAGCCGTACCAGCCCGCCCGCGCAGACGCCCACGACCGAAACGCACAGCAGACAGATGCGTGCGACCCTGCCGATGTTTTCGTATTTGCGCGCCCCCGTGTTCTGCCCGACGAAGGTCATCGCCGTCTGGGTGAACGCGTTCATGGAAACGTATACGAAGCCCTCTAAGTTGGAAGCCGCCGTGCTTCCCGCCAGCACGATCTCTCCGAACCCGTTGATGGAGGACTGGATGATCACGTTGGAAATGGAAAACAGCGAGCCCTGGATGCCCGCGGGCAGACCGATCTTGACGATCTTCAGCAAAGCCTGCGGATGGATGCGCAGCTTTTTGGGGAACAGACGGCAGGCGTCATTGCGCTTTGCCAGCTTCCGAAGCACCAGCACGCAGGCGAGCGTCTGAGACAGCACCGTCGCCAGCGACACCCCCGCCACGTTCATGTCCAGCACGGTCACGAAGAACAGGTTCAGCAGAACGTTCAGCACGCCCGCGACGGACAGAAAGATCAGCGGACTGCGGGTGTCCCCCGCCGCGCGCAGGATGGACGCTCCGAAATTGTACAGCAAAATCGGGATGATGCCCCCGAAATAGATGCGCAGATAGATCACCGACAGCGGCAGGATGTCGGGAGGCGTGTCCATCAATTTCAGCATCGGCGGCGACAGCGAGATGCCCACCGCCGTCAGCAGCAAGCCGCACAGCAGCGCGGCGGGGATGGCGGTATGCACCGTTTTGTGCACCGCCTTGTCGTCCCTTGCTCCGATGCCCTGCGCGACGCAGACCCCCGCGCCGACGGACAGCCCCATGAACAGGTTGACCAGCAGATTGACCAGCGAGCCCGTCGCGCCCACCGCGCTCAGCGACGCGCTTCCGCAAAATCTGCCCACCACGATCAGATCCGCCGCGTTGAACAGCAGCTGTAACAGGCTGGTCGCAATGATCGGCAGGGTGAACAGAATGATCTTTTTCAGAAACGGCCCCGAACAGAGGTCGGTCTTGGTTGCTTGCGTCTGCATATGCGTTTGCATGGAAGGAAATACCTCGAACACCGTTTGTTGCCAACAGGATAGCATGATTTCACGGAAAAAGCAAGCATTTGCCCGCATATTTTCTTTCTTTTTTTGCCGTAAACCTATTGACAAACGGGGAAAGTTGTGCTACAAATAAGTATTGGTATTCTTTTGCTAAAAAGGGGTAGTCCCCGATCGGCATAGAAGCAGACAGAGAAAGACCTCAGGAGGTGGAAACACATGAAACGTACCTATCAGCCCAAAAAGAGACACAGAATGATGGAGCATGGCTTCCGTAAAAGAATGGCGACCGCCAACGGCCGCAAGGTTCTCAAGAGAAGACGTGCAAAGGGCAGAGCGCAGCTGACGTACTAAAGCGGGAACGACCGCGCGGGGAGCTTCCCCCGCGTGGCGCTTTGTCGTAAACGGCGAAACCGAAACGGGGGTGCACAGGATGCAAACGCGCAAGAAGCTCTATGCACTCAAGCAGAACCACCTGTTCTCCCGTGCGTATCACAAGGGAAAGGGCTTCTCGGCGAGGACGCTTGCGCTGTACGTCCTGCCGGGGAAGGACAAGTCCCGCACCCTGCTCGGACTGACCGTTTCCAAGAAACGGGGCAACGCCGTGACGAGAAACCGCATCAAACGCCGCCTGCGGGAGGCGTACCGCGCCTACCTGCCGTCCCTGCCGAACGGGAAGATCCTGGTTCTGGTCGCGCGTCAGAGCGCGGCGGACGCGTCCTTTGCGCAGCTGTCCGAGGATCTGGGGCTTTTGCTGTCCCGCGCGGGACTGCTTTGAAGGTAGGCTTTGCCCGCCGTAAAAAAAGGAGCGGACACGCATGAAACGCTTTTTGCTTTGGTGTATCCGTTTTTACCAAACCAAAATTTCTCCCGACCTGCCGCCGTGCTGCCGTTATATGCCGACCTGCTCCCAATACGCGCTGGAAGCCATCCAAACGCGGGGAGTATTTGTCGGTCTTTTTTTGACAGCCAAACGGCTTTTGCGCTGTAATCCGTTCGGAGGGTTCGGGTACGATCCCGTCCCGCAGCGCACCGCCAAAAAGAAGAAAACCGACCGTAAAGCGCCACAGTGCGCGCAAAAACGCACCGAGAATGGGGATTTTGTATGAGCTTCATTACTTTACCGTTCAGCTATATCATGAAAGGCTGCGTGTGGATCGCACAGAATTCCTATCTGTTCGGTCTGCTGTTCTACGCGCTGGTGTTCCAGCTGATCCTGTTCCCTCTGCAGATCAAGCAGCAGAAATCACAGGTCAAGATGGCGTCCATCCGCCCCAAGGAGATGGCGATCCGCAAAAAGTACGCGGGACGTACCGACCGCGTGACCCAGCAGCGGATGCAGCAGGAAATTCAGGAGATGTATCAGCAGAACGGGTACAGCCCGTTTTCCGGCTGTCTGCCCTTGCTGGTGCAGCTGCCGCTGGTCATGATCCTGTGTACGATCGTGTATCACCCGGTGCAGTACGCGTCCCATTTCGACGACATCGTCAAGAACAACGTGACGGCGGTCACGACCGAAAAATACGAGGAGCTGACGGCGGACACCGCGTTTGAGACGCTTTTGTCGCAGTACGCGTTCGACTACGCCGAGGACATCCGTTCGCATCTGGTGAAGGACAACGAAACGGCGAAGAAGGCAAACGATGAGCTGCTGGAAAAGCTGGGCGAGCTGGGCGAGCTGACCGACCCCGCCGAGGATCAGCCGAAGATCTACGAAAACGGCTTTGCACGCCGTGTTCTGAACAAGCAAAAGATGGACCCCTACCAGGAAATGGGAGCGGCGGACATCATCCAGAACTACGGCGCGGACTACATACAGTCGCTGCGGGAAGCGGGCGCTTTGGACGGGACCTACGACCCGAACGCCTACCCGCTGACCTACGAAAAGGACGGAGAGGTGCGGCTGTACGCCGACGAGATGCCTTCATTCTCGTTCTTGGGCGTCAACCTGCTGATGACCCCGTCGTTCACGAATCTGAAGAACTGGCATGACTGGGTCTTGCTCCTGATCCCGATCCTGGTCTTTCTGACCTCCTTTTTCAGCACCAAGATCGTTCGCCATTACCAGCCCGCCCCCGCGGGCGCGGACGGCACACAGCCGGGAAGCGGTCTGTTCATGACGATCGGCATGCCGCTGATGTCCACCGTGTTCTGCTTTATGTTCCCCGCGGGCATCGGCGTGTACTGGATCTGGCGCACCCTGTTTTCCATGGTACAGCCGATCATCCTGCATAAGATGTACCCCATCCCGCAGGTCAGCCAGGAGGAGATCGACGCCGCCGAGCGGGAAATGAAGAGCAAGAAGAAGAAAAAGGTCATCACCATCGAGGTGGACGAGGACGACGATTCCTACCGCGACCTTGAAGTGCATGACGCCCGTCCCGACAGGGGCGCAAAGCCCAAGCAGAACGGCGCGTCCGGCAAGAAGACCAAATCCGACCTGCCCTACCGCAAGCCGACGACGATCGAAATGCTGTCGGCGGACGAGGATGACAGCGAAAGCAGCATGGACAGCGAAAGCGAAATGGATTCCGACGGTTCGGGAGAATCGTAAATGTAATTGGGATCGTAAATAGAGAAAGGACAAAACGCCTTATGGAAAAGGAAGTTATCGTGACCGCGAAAACGGTGGAGAAAGCCGTTGCGTCCGGTGCGTCAAAATTGGGAACAACGGCAGAACAGGTACAGTACGAGGTGCTGGAGGAAGCCAAGAGAGGGCTGTTCGGTATCGGCGGCAGCGACGCAAAGGTGCGCGTGTACCTGTCCGAAGACGAAGAAGAAACGCAGACGGACGCTCCCGCACAGGCGCAAGAGCCGATCGCCGAAAGCGATCCCGCCGACGAACCCGCACAGGCGGGCGAGTTGGGCAAACGCGCGCTGTCGTTCTTAGAGACCCTGCTGACGCATTTACAGCCGGACGCGAAGGCGGTGCTTGTGTCCGAGACGGAGGACGCTTTGGAGCTGAACCTGACCGGGCCGCATCTCGGCGGGCTGATCGGGCGGCGCGGAGAGGTGTTGGACAGCATTCAGTACCTGACCTCGCTGACGGTGAATCTCGGACGCGACGGCTATTGCCGCGTGTCCCTGGACGCCGAGGGCTACCGCGCCAAACGCGAACAGACCGTGCGGCGGATGACCGAACGCATGGCGGAAAAGGTCTTGAAGTACCACCGCTCGTTTGCACTTGACCCGATGAACGCCTACGAACGCCGCTTGGTGCACGCGGCTTGCGCCGAGATCCAAGGCGTCATTTCC
>CAYPYA010000014.1:0-1850 GCA_964414775.1 uncultured Ruminococcus sp.
CGCCATCCGCGCGACCGAGGCGGTCGGGGTCAAGCCGCTCATCCGCCCCATCCGCGGCGGAACGGACGGTGCGGCGCTGACCGAGAGAGGACTGATCTGCCCCAACCTCGGCATGGGTGCTTCCGGCTTCCACGGCCCGTACGAGCACGCGATCGCGGAGGATATGGAGCTTTGCGTCTCCATCCTTGCCGGCATCGTGCGCGAGGTCGCCAAAGGCAACGTTTGAGAACGTATCATTGGGGCTAAGCCCCAAGCCCCACTAAGAAAACTTTTTCGTAAAAAGTTTTCTTAGAATTTTTCAAAAACTTTAAATGTGAAAACTCTTAAAAATATGGATTCAAAAGAACGTTGTTCTTTGACAGGGTGTGGGGCAGAGCCCCGCATAACGCATAAGCATAAAAAGAAAGGACGTATCAAACCATGAAACAAATGATCCTTACGGCGGGAGCATTGCAGGTCACGCTGGAGCAAAGCGAAAGCGGCGTGCGCCTGTCCCGCATCCACGACGGCAAGACCGATTCCGACCTGTTAAGCGGCGTCGGCTACCTGTTCCAAGTGACGGCGGAACGGTTGGACGACGGGACGCAGGTGACCGTTTCGTCCGATCGGGACTTCCGCTGCTGCGACATGCAACGCTGCGGCAACGTCTACACGGTCTCCTGTACGGACTGCCCCGCTTTGCCGGGCGTTTCCGTGGTCGTGACGGCGCAGACCTCGGAGCAGGACAGCCGCATCGCGTTTTCCACCGTCCTGCATTCGGAAAACAAGCAATACACCCTGCTTTCCTGCGACTATCCCGCGCTTTGGTTCGACGTGAAGGACAGCGTGAAGTTCCTGTCCCCCTACGGGTGCGGCGAAGCCATCCCGTCGGACAGCGAGCCGTTCGGACACGGCTTCCTTTCGGGGCAGGACTACCCGTCCTACGGCGTGTCCTTCCAGTTCATGGCGGCGTGGGACGAGAAGACCAAGCGCTGTCTGTACTACGGCATCCACGACCCCGTGCCCGCGTCCAAGAAATTCTGGTTCATACGCGAGGTGAACGCCCCGCAGATGTGCATCAAAAGCTCTCAGCCGCTGTGTAACATCGACCGCGGCGAGAACGGGCAGTCGCTGTACGGCTGCTGCGTCTGGCAATTGACGGACGGCGACTGGTACGACGCGACGCTGCTCTACCGCGATTGGATGGAAAAGAACGCAAGCTGGGTGCCCGAAACGGACGAAAACGGCAGAACGGACATCAGCTGGCTGAAGGACATCGACGCGTGGTTCCTGGTCCACATCGACAACGAGCATTTCGCCGACGAGATCCTGGAAGCGGCAAAGGATCTCGGCGTGAAGAGCGCGGTGCATCTGTACCTGTGGCACCAAAACCCGTTTGACAACGATTACCCGCACTATTTCCCCGAAAAGCCGTTCGTCAAGCGCGAGGTCAAACGCTTGCAGGACGCGGGCATCCGCGTGATCCCCTACGTCAACGGCAGACTGTGGGACACGCGCGACAAGGGGATCGAGGACTGGGAGTTCACCGCCAAGGCGCTGCCCTTTACGACCAAGGACCGCCACGGCAAGCCGTTCACCGAGAGCTATTCCGCCAAGGAGGCAAACGGGGAGCATACCGTTCTTGCCGTCATGTGTCCGACCAGCGCGATCTGGAACCAAACCATGCAAAACGTCACGTCCCGCTGCATGAACGACGTCGGCTTTGACGGCGTGTACCTCGACCAGATCGCGGCGGCAAAGGCACAGCCCTGCTGCGACCGCTCCCACGCCCACGTTGCGGGCGGCGGCGGCTGGTGGTCGGGCGCGTACAGCCAATTGACCGCGCAGATCAAGGACGCTAAGGACGGCGC
>CAYPYA010000015.1:0-3335 GCA_964414775.1 uncultured Ruminococcus sp.
AAGCATCGCGTTGACCGCCTCCAGCCCCAGCAGCACATCGTCGCACAGCGTTCCGTTCCAGTCCCAAAATACATACATAGCCCTTCACCTCTTTGAGAATCCGTTTGAGATTTGAGAATAAAAGGGAGCGACGATCATCGCTCCCTTTCACTTCACCTTACGATTTCAACGCGCGTTCCAGCCAGATCACGCCGATGTCAAGCGCATCGTACAGATTGCGCTTCTCACACTGCTTCAATACCTTCTCGTTGAACGACTTCTCGTCGTCGGTATCCTGGATCTGTACCAGCACGCGGGTGGCGACCTCCAGATCGCCCTCCTTTTTCGTCTCCAGCACATTCATAAACAAAATGTACTTATCGTCCGGATTGCCGTAAAAGAGGAAGTTCCCCTGCCTGATCAACGGCTTTCCCTTATACAGCAAAACCTTCTGTTCCGCCAAACCGATCACCCTACCTTTCCCGAATCCGAATCCCTTCCGCACGGCGCAAAGACCTTGTACCGATCCCGCGGCGTCAATCCGCGCTCCGGCACACCGAAAGGATCCCGTCAAATCACAAAATCCTTCTCCCGATTCACTTCTGTTCCAGACGAATGAAATCCTCCACCAATGCACGCAAAAGCTCGTCGCGATCCAGCTTGCTGATGATCGTTCTGGCATTCTTATAATTGGTGATATAGGTCGGGTCCTCGGAAATGATATACCCGACGATCTGGTTGGTGGGATTGTACCCGCTCTCGATCAGGGAATTATACACGCCCTTGACGATCTCACGGATCTCCTCCCGCCGCGTATCCTTTACGGAAAACGTGATCGTCTTTTGTCTGTTGTCCTGCATATGCACGGTCCATTCCTTTCTGAGCCCGTCAAGTTCACAAAGACAAGGCTCTTTCTGAAAACAGTCGTTGACATTCGAAAACGCACGCAAAACGGTGTGTTTCCTCTGCCGCCTTTCAGGGAGCATCCCTTAAACAAGTATATTATACACTCTTTCTACGGAATTTGCAAGTGTTTTTTCAAACAAATGTTTGCTTCTTTCAGCCGCGCAGACCGATTCCGTCGTTTGCTTCCAGTTTTTTGAGCACCTTGCGCACGCCCGCGTCGGCTTCCTCGTCGGTCATCGTATGATCGTCCATACGGAACGTCAGGCGCACCGCAACGGATTTTTCGCCCTGTGCGATCCCCTTGCCGCGGTACACGTCGAACACGTACACGTCCACCAGCGACTTTCCGGCATAGGAGCGGATCTTTTCGCAAAGCGTCCCCGCCTCCATGTCATCCTTGCAAAGCAATGCCAGATCGCGTTCCATGGACTGATACAGCGGGAGCGGACGGTACTTGACGGACGCATCGACCGCGTCGAACAGTTCCTGCTCCGACAGCAGCGCGACGTACACGGGCTGACCGATGTCAAACGCTTCGCAGACAAGCGGGTGGACCTGTCCGATCCTGCCCAGCTCTCTGCCGTCCTTTTCCAGTACCGCGCTTCTGCCGGGATGCAGGTACGGCGTATCCGTCACGGACGCATAGGTGCAGCCCGAAATGTGCAGGGAACGCAGCAGCGCGTCGGTATTTCCTTTCAGATCATAGAAATCCCCCGCCCCGTAGAAGGCAAAGCAAAGCGTCTTTTGCTCGTTTGACATCTCGCCGTCCTTGAAATACAGCGTTTCATTCTCGTAGAAGCGCGCGTTTTCGACGCGGTGGGCAACGTTGTACGCCACAACGCGCAGCATCGAGGGCAGCGCGTGGGTACGCATGACCGACGCATCCTCTCCGAGCGGGTTGCGGATGGTCAGCTGCTCACGCAGCGGCGAATCGGTAGCAAGCCGAATGGCGTCGGAATCCTTTGGGGAAACGAACGAATAGGTGCAGATCTCGTCAAAGCCCAGCCCCGTCATGGTGCGGTCTATCAGGGAGCGGAACTTCTGCCGTTTGTTCTCTCCGCCCTGCGTGGCTTCTCCGCAGAAGCGGGTGGCTTCGATGTTATCAAAGCCGTACAGCCGCACCACCTCCTCGGCAAGGTCGGCGGTGTTGATCAGATCGCAGCGGTACGGCGGGACGGTCAGGGTGTCTCCCCCGTCCCACGTGATCTCCAGCGGACGCAGGATCTCCGCCATCTCCTCCGCGCTCAGATGCGTCCCCAGCAAATCGTTGATGCGCTTCCAGTCGAACGCAACGGTACGCGTACCGATCGGCGCGTTGCAAACGTCGATCACGCCGTCGATCACGTCCCCCGCGTCCAGCAGCTCGACCAATTCGCAGGCGCGCTGGATCGCCGGGAGCGTGTTGCAGGGCGGCAGTCCCTTTTCGTAGCGTGCGGAAGCGTCGGTGCGCAGACCGACGGCACGCGAGGTCTTGCGGATGCTTTCGCGTGCAAAGTTCGCGCTTTCAAAAATCACCGTTTCGGTGGTATCCAGAATCTCGCTGTTCAGTCCGCCCATCACGCCCGCAAGCGCGACCGCGCGTTCGCCGTCCGCGATGCAGAGCATATCCTCGCTCAGCGGACGCTCCACGCCGTCCAGCGTCGTGATCGACTCTCCCGCCTTTGCGGTGCGGACCACGATCCTGCCGCTTCCGATCTCCTTGGCGTCAAACGCGTGCATGGGCTGACCGTATTCCAGCATGACGTAGTTGGTAATATCCACGATGTTGTTGATCGGACGTATGCCCGCGTTGCGCAGCTTGGTACGCATCCACAGCGGCGACGGCTGAATGCGGACGTTCTTCACCATCCGCGCCGTATAGCGCGGGCAGAGCGCCGTGTTCTGCACCTCGACGGACAGATGCTTTTCGATATGATCGCCGTCGTTCTTCCCGTGAACGGTCGGTTCCTTGACATGCAGGGGGGTATGGAACGTCGCCGCCGCCTCCCGCGCGATCCCGAGATAAGCCAGACAGTCCGGGCGGTTGAACGTCAGCTCGAATTCAACGATGGTATCCTTCATGCCCAGCACGTCGCGGATATCGTCTCCGACCTTGCAGTCCTCCTGCAGCAGGAAGATGCCGTCCTCGACCGCGTAAGGGAAATCATGTACGGTAAGCCCCAGTTCTCCGATGGAGCAAAGCATCCCCTCGGAAACCACGCCGCGCAGCTTCCCCGTCTTGATGGTTTTGCCGTCCGGCAGCAACGCGCCGTTCAGGCAGACCGGAACCAGATCGCCCTCGCTGACGTTCTGCGCCCCCGTGACAATTTGCAGCGGGCGCTCCCCGCCGACGTCCACCTGACAGATCACCATATGATCGGAATCCGGATGCGGCACAACGGAAAGCAGTCTGCCGACCACGATGTCGTGCAGCTTTTCTCCCAATTCCTCATAGCCTTCCACCTTCGTGC
>CAYPYA010000016.1:0-3172 GCA_964414775.1 uncultured Ruminococcus sp.
GGATCGGGTCGGAACAGGTGGTGGTTCAAGTTCTTTCTCATGTTACGTCACAGCCCGAACGCGCTTCGGACGGCGGACAGCAGGGAGGTGATCTCCGAGATCAACAGCAATGCGACGACGATGACCCCCGCGACGGAAACGAACGTCGCCTGCTCGTCCCGCCCGTTGCGTTGGAGGATCTGACAGGTGATGGCGACCAGCAGCCCGACGCCGGCGATCTTGATGATGAGACTGATATTCATGTGTAGATACCGTGCCTTTCTCAAAGCAGTAAGACGGCGACCAGCAGTCCCGCGAGCGTCCAGAGCGCGACGGTGCTGCGGCGTTTCTGCGTTGCCTGTGCGCGGAATTCCGCGAGCGTGTCCTCTAAAGCGGCAATGCAAAGGGAGGTCTGTTCCTTTTGCGTTCCGAGCGGAAGCCTGCCGAGCGCGTTCCCGAACGAGCGAAGCGGCAGGCAAGCACGCCCGGGCAGGGAAAGCAGGGACAGCGACGCGTCCCAGACGGAAGGGTAGTTTTTTCCGTCGGCTTCGCGCAGGGCGGGCAGGAAGCCGGTCTTCTCCAGCAGCGGGTCGCGGTAGGTGCGGAACACCTCGTACAGCGGGGCGCGTCCCCATTGCAGGGTCTGCGACAGGGTGCGCAAGAGGGACAGCATGGATTCCACGGTCTGCTGCTGGGTGCGGACGCCGTTGGCGACGGAGACGCCGCACAGCGTGAACGCGGTCAGCACCAAAAGCCCGCCTAACAGTCGCATTTCACTTGCTCCGTAATTTCCAAACGGTAGCCGGAGCGGATGCACACGAACAGCCCGAACACGTTCGCGTTCACCAGTCGGCTGACGCAGGGACGGCGCATCGCCTGTTCGAGCGAGCCGCCGTGTGCCGACGCGATCAGGCTCACGCCCGTGTTTGCCGCCGCCAGCAGGGCGTCCTCCTCCCCCGCGCCCAGCTCGTCGCACACGAGGTATTCGGGGGACATGGTGCGGGTCAGCAGCTCCACCGCGTAGCTTTTCGGACAGCCGACGACGCGGTCGCAAAGCCCGTCGGGCAGGTAAAGCTCGCTGCGTTCGTCCGCGATCCCGACGCGGCGGGGGTGCGTTCCGCTGCACAGCAGCCACGCGGCGGAGCGCAGGAAGGTCGTCTTGCCGTAGGCGGGCGGGGAAATCACCAAAGCACCAACGGCGTTTGACAGCCTGTCCGTCAGCGGACGGGCAAAGTCGGGCACAAAACGCGGGATGCGCAGATTAACGGAGGTGATCTCCCGAAAGGCGGGTCTGCCGTTCCCGTCCGGGAATGCGCTTCCCGCGATCCCCGCGCGGCAGCCGCCGTCCAGAGGGAGAAATCCCATGCGGATGCAGTCCTCAAAGGCGTACAGCGAGCCGTCGGTCATGCGGGCAAGCAGTTCGTCCATGTCCTCCCGGCTTGCGCGCAGAGCGTCCGAAATGCCGCAGGGCGTTCCGTTTCGGTTCAGAAGGATGTTCTTTCCGCCCGCCGTGACCGAAAACGGCTTTTCCAAGCGGAAGCGCACCTCCGTGATCTTGTCGAACAGGTCGCTCGGCAGGGCTTGCAGGGGAGCGAGAAACCGCGTCGGAAGGTAGTGAAGCCAAGAGAAGCTCATGTTTGTGCCATTCCTTTCAAAATTCGTAAAACAGGTTTGAAAGATAAATGTTCTAAACATTTATGTTTCAAACTGTTTGTGGGGGATTGAAGGCAGGCAGAGCAGCAGGAACGTACCCGCGTATACCACGCTTCCCGCCAGCGCACCCGCAAGCGGAACGGAAAAGAACGGCAGACGCAAAACCAATCGGGCGCATCCCCCCGCCGCACCCGCCGCGCACAGCGGCAGCAGAATGTTTTTCCGAAACGGGACACGGAAGGACGCGTAGGTCTTCAGTCGGCGGTAGCAAAGGGAAAATTCCAGCGTGTTGGACAGCATCAGCAGCAGCAGATACCCCTTTGCGCCGGACAGCGGGATCAGCGTCAGCAGAACGCTCAGACGCAAAACCGAATTGTACACGCTGTACCGAAGCGTGTATTTTTGTCCGTCCACCGCCTTGAGCAGTCCGTCGCAGATGGTCTGCACGTACATGAACGGATTGATGAGTGCAAGCAGGCGCAGAGCGTTGGAGGTGTTCTGCCCGGGGTAGAAGGTCTCGCCCAGCTCGTTTGGAAGGAAGAAGAACAGTCCGCCCGCCGCGATGCCGAACAGGAACGCGACGGAGAGAATTTTTTCGATCTGCCGGTCCCGCGCCTGCACACCCGCCGACGCTTGCAGGCGCGAGATCTCCGGGATCATGACCGAAACCAGACTTTGCAGGAACGCGAACGGGAAGAACAGCAGCGGAATGACCATTCCGCGGATCATGCCGAATTCCGAAAGCGCCTGTGCGCGGTCGCCGCCGTAGCGTTCGAACACCGAGGGGATCAGCAGGTTTTCGGTGGTATGTAAAACGGAGGTGATCAGCACGGAAAGCCCGATCGGCGCCATGACGGACACCAGACGGGAAAAGCTGTCGCGGAAGGATTCGTCCGGGAAGAATTCGTTCCTTTTCTGTCTGCCCGAAAGCAGACGGTAGGCAAGCAGCAGGTAGAGGAACGAGCTGCATTCCCCGACGGTCACTCCGCAGACGATGCCGGTACAAAGCTGACCGATGTCGTTGGTTTTGGCAAATACGACGTTCAGGAAAAGCGCCATGACCGCGCATTTGACGCATTGCTCGAACAGCGACGCGGACGAGGAGCGTAAGACCTGCCGCTTGGAAATGAACCACCCCTTGAAGCTCGCCGCAATTGCCATGAACGGCATGGAAAGCGCAAGGATCCGAAGCGGGGCGGTCGTACGCGCGTCCTTGAGCGCATGCTCCGCCAAAAACGGAGCGCCGATGAACAGCAGGACGGTCGCCGCCACGCTGACGGTCAGACCCGCGGCGAACGACGCGTGCAGCAAACGCGTCGCGTCGGACGGGTTGCGTTCTTCCTTTTCGGCGCACAGACGCGAGACCGCGACGGTCAGTCCCGCCGTTGCGACGGCGGCGAACAGCCCGTAAACGCTCATGATGAGCTGATACAGACCGATGCCCTCGCTGCCGATACGCGCGCTCAGAAACAGCCGCAGCAGCACGCCGAGAAGCTTATTGCACAGGGAAAACGCGGTCATGATCGCCGCACCCTTGAGC
>CAYPYA010000017.1:0-4574 GCA_964414775.1 uncultured Ruminococcus sp.
TCCTGCAAAAGGATCTGCAAACGGATGTTGCCGTCATCGGGGGCGGACTGGCGGGCGTACTGTGCGCCGCGACGCTGCGCGAGCGCGGCATCGACTGCGTTTTGCTGGAAGCGAAAACCGTTGGGAGCGGTATCAGTTCCAAAACCACAGCCGTTCTCTCGGTACAAAACGAAGATCTGTACACGGACATGATCAAAAAGCACGGGGAAAAGGGTGCTTCCGACTATCTGCACGCGGGACTGCACGCGCTGGAGCGTTACCGCACCTACGCCGAACGCATTCCCTGCGACCTGGAAACCATGCCCGCTTTGACCTTTTCCCTGCACGACCGCGAGCGGATGGAGCAGGAAGTCTCGGTGCTGCGCGCGCTCGGTGCAAACGCGTACTTCACGACGGAAACATCTCTGCCATTCCCGATCGCGGGAGCGGTCGTTCTGCCGGACATGGCACAGTTCCACCCGTTGAAATTTCTGTACGGGATCGCAAACGGGCTTCCCATTTACGAACACACAAAAGCGATCCGGGTAGAGGGAACGACGGTCATCACGCCGAACGGGTACGTTCACGCCAAAAAGGTGATCGTCGCAACGCATTTCCCGTTCATCAACCGACACGGGCTGTATTTCATGAAACTGCACCAGCAGCGTTCGTTCGTCATCGCCTACGAGAACGCGCCGCAGTTGGGCTGTACGGTGGCGGACGATGCGGAAAAAGGGATCTATCTGCGCAACTACGGGAAGTATCTGATCATCGGCGGCGGCGACCGACGGCCGGGAAAGAAGGGCAGCGGGTTTGCGGTCGTGCGGGATTTTGCAAGGCGGTATTTCCCGCAGGCGAAGGAGGCCTTTGTCTGGGGAAATCAGGACTGCATGAGCCTTGACGGACTGCCCTACATCGGGACATACCGTTCCGGCGGGAACGAGGTCTTCGTGGCGACCGGCTTCAACGAATGGGGCATGCTTTCCTCCATGTTCGGAGCGGAAATTTTAGCGGACTGCATCGAAGGCAAAGACAACCCGTACGCAAAAACCTTTGCGCCGGACCGGCACATGGCGTTCCTGCCGCTGATGCAGAACCTGTCGGAATCCGTCATGGGCTTGCTGACCCCGAAAACCAAGCGCTGTTCCCACATGGGATGCGCGCTGTACTGGAACGAGGAGGAGGGCAGCTGGGACTGCCCCTGCCACGGCTCACGCTTCCGTAAAAACGGCACGGTCATCGACAACCCCGCCACACACGGCATCCGCACCCGTGACAATTAAAGAATTAAAGAACGGGGGTGCTCCAAAAACACCCCCGCGAAAAAGACTCAGACCTCGTTGCCCTTGGAATAGTTGGGCGCTTCCTTGGTAATGTAAACGTCATGCGGATGGCTTTCGCGCAGTCCTGCGTTGGTGATACGGACAAATTTTCCCGTCTCCTGCAGATCGCGGACCGTTGAAGCACCGCAGTAGCCCATGCCCGAACGCAAGCCGCCCATCAACTGATAAACCGTTTCGCTGACCGGTCCCTTATAGGCAACGCGTCCCTCGACGCCCTCCGGTACAAGCTTCTTATTAGTAGATTGGAAATAGCGGTCGCTGGAGCCGTGCTGCATCGCCGCGATGGAGCCCATGCCGCGGTAAGACTTAAACTGTCTGCCCTGATAGATCTCCAATTCGCCGGGCGCTTCCTCGCAGCCCGCGACCAGAGAGCCGATCATGATGACGCTCGCGCCGGCGGCGATCGCTTTGACGATATCACCGGAATATTTGATGCCGCCGTCCGCAATCACGGGTACACCGTGCTTTCTTGCGACGTTCGCGGCGTCGAACACCGCCGTGATCTGCGGAACGCCGATCCCCGCGACGACACGAGTCGTGCAGATCGAGCCGGGACCGATCCCGACCTTGACGCAATCCGCGCCCGCTTTGATCAGCGCTTCCGCCGCTTCCGCGGTCGCGATATTTCCGGGGATCAGCTGAATGTTCGGGAAAGCGTCCTTGACCGCACGGCAGGCGTTCATGATCCCCTCGCTGTGTCCGTGAGCGGAATCCAGAACCAACGCGTCCGCACCCGCTTCGATCAGCGCTTCCGCACGCTTCAAAACGTCCTTGGTCACGCCGATGGCGGCGGCGCAAAGCAAGCGGCCCTGCGCATCCTTGGCGGCATTGGGGTATTTTTTCGCCTTCTCGATGTCCTTGATGGTGATCAGACCCTTCAGGAAGCCCTTATCGTCCACCAAAGGCAGCTTTTCGATCTTACGGGCACGAAGAATGTTCTGCGCCTCCTCCAGCGTGGTGCCGACCCGTCCCGTGACAAGATTCTCTTTCGTCATGACGTCGCCGATCGGGAGATCATAGTTATCCAGAAAACGGATATCGCGGTTGGTCAGAATGCCGCAGAGCTTGCCCTCGGCGTCGCAGACAGGCATACCGGAAATACGGTACTTGTTCATCAGGGCAAGCGCGTCGTTGACCGTATGATCGCCGGAAAGGAAGATCGGATCGTTGATGACTCCGTTCTCACTCCGCTTGACACGCTGTACCTGATCCGCCTGCTCCTCGATCGACATATTCTTATGAATGACGCCGATGCCGCCCTCACGCGCCATGGCGATCGCCATGCGCGCCTCGGTGACCGTGTCCATCGCCGCGGTGATCAGCGGGATGTTCAGCCGGATGGTAGGCGTCAGCCATGTGGACGTGTCAACGTCCGCGGGAAGCACATGGCTTTCCGCCGGAACCAGCAGCACATCGTCGTAGGTAAGCCCTTCTTTTCCGAACTTTTCCTTGAAATCCATCATTTTTACAATCCTTCCTTTTTTGTATAACACGGAAGTTTTGTACGATTTCGGCTATGCTGAAATAGTACAAAACATCCAGTCTGAAAAATTTATTTTTCAGACTTGTTCTCCTTATGTGGTTGATTTTCCTCATCCGAACGCACGATATCCAGCAAAAACGAACGGTAACGGCGGCGCGAAACGTGAAGCGGAATTGCCAGAAGCAGCAGGATCGCCGCGAATGCAAAACAGCCGATCGAAGCGGACGTACCGAGTTTCCCCATATCCTGCAGCCGATAATAGAAATACCCGTCCGCCAGCAGCAGCAAAAGCAGCAGACCGTAATCAAGCAGCCGTTTGGTGAAATACCCCTTGATCGCGCTGCCGTCGGGGAGCGGAACGATCCTGCCGCGGAACACCGTCGCGAACGGGTCCCATGACCCTCTCGCTTTCCGAATCAATATGACGCGGTTTTGCTTTCGTTTTGCGACAAAAACGGCATCCATCAGATCATCGTTTCCGGCAAAGCGAGCCGGAGAGGTACGCTCGTCCCAGCGAGCTGCCAGCTCCGCTTCATTGTATCGGCTTTTCAAAAAAAGCATACTCCGCGTACCCTTTCCGCTTTCAAGCAGCGTGATTTGCATTTTGAATTTTGTTATTGCATATTTTATAACATATTTTTCGCAGAAAGTCAATTGCATTTTCACATTTTTCGTGCTATACTTCAAGTGAAAAAGTCAAATTGAGGAACTGCGATGCAGATACGCAAAAAAACGCCGACCGATATCGAATGGTTCATCCCCGACGTACTGACCGGACTCAGCGAAGAAGAGGTCCGCGTCCGCACGGAGGCGGGTTATTCCAACCGCTTTGCGGTCCCGAAAACCAAGAGCGTCCCGCGCATCATCCGCGAACATCTGATGACGCTGTTCAATCTGATCAATCTGTTGATGGCGCTGGCGCTCGTTCTGGTCAACTCCCTGAAGAACACGCTGTTTTTCGGCGTGGCCGTCTGTAACGTCGCCATCGGCATTTTTCAGGAGTTGCGTGCAAAGCGGGCAACAGATAAGCTGTCCGTTCTTGCCGCCGCGTCCGTCACCGTCCGCAGGGAGCGCAGAGAGAAGCCCGTTTCCGCGGAGGAATTGGTTTACGGCGACATCATACTGCTGCACCCGGGTGAACAGGTCCCCGCCGGATGCAGGGTCATTTACGGTGAATGTGAAGTCAGCGAAGCGCTATTGACCGGTGAAAGCGAATCCATTTTCAAAGCAAACGGAGACAACCTGCTTTCCGGTTCTTTCATCGTGTCCGGAGAATGCGCCGCCGCGGTGGTACAGGTGGGAAAAGACAGCGTTTTGCGGGAAATCGAAGTGAGCGCAAAGCAATACCGCAAAAAGAATTCCGAGATCATACGCGCGTTGAACCGCATCGTCGACGTCGTGGCG
Source organism: uncultured Ruminococcus sp. (assembly GCA_964414775.1). Lineage (GTDB taxonomy): Bacteria > Bacillota > Clostridia > Oscillospirales > CAG-382 > Coliplasma. Next base: position 4,210 of record CAYPYA010000017.1, read on the forward strand.
TTTCTTGCCATTCCCTATGCGATCCTGTTCTTTTTCATCCAGAAAAGCCGTACGGCGGACATCTTTTTTTCGGTGCGTACCACCGTTGCCGCCATCGTCGGCATGATCCCGGAAGGATTGATCCTTTTGGTATCCGGCGTGATGGCGCTCGCGGTCTACCGGCTTTCCCAAAAGAACATTCTGGTCAAAGAGCTGTACAGCGTGGAAACGCTGGCGCGCGTCAACACGCTTTGCCTGGATAAAACGGGAACGCTGACCGACGGAAAGCTGGCGGTCGCAAGCATCCTTCCGCTGAAAGCGCGCAAGGAGGAGGTCCTGAACGCGCTCGCGGTCATCTCCGGCAACACGTCCGGCAACGAAACCGT
>CAYPYA010000018.1:0-3642 GCA_964414775.1 uncultured Ruminococcus sp.
GCTGTTCCGCGAGCTGCAAGCGTTCTTTTCGCATACCATGTATACGCCGCCCGACCACGCGGAGATTCGCTCCGTTATTCGTAAGCAGATCGCCCTTCTGGAGCAGGACCGCGGGAGCAGAGCGCTGCTGCAAATGCGCAAACACCTTTCCAAATACTGCCGCGGCGAGCGCGGAAGCGCGAAATGGCGGGAGAGGATCAATTGCGTTTCCACGCGTGAGGAGCTGGACGAATTGGTCGAATTGCTGTTTCCGTGATATGCTTTTTTCAGAAGTTTTGAAAAAGGGCTTGCAAAAGTGCAAAATATATGGTAGAATAGAACATACAAAATTTGCAGATAAGGAGAAAAAGACATGAAAAAAATGACTTTGGCGCTCGCTCTCGTCCTGTTGCTGTCCTGCTTCCTGCTGGCGGCTTGCAGCGGCGACGGCGACAACAACACGTCCGGCACAAGCTCTGTGACGGCGACCTCTAAGACGGAAAGCTCCAAGACCGAGAGCTCCAAGACGGAAAGCTCTAAGACGGAAAGCTCCAAGGCGGCTTCCTCCGAAGCGGCTTCTGCTGCAACTTCCGCCGCAACGTCCGCTGCGACGTCCGTTGAGGAAAGCAACGGAACGACCTCTGCTGTCAGCGGTGTTTCGGAAGAACTGAAACGTGAGGGCACGAACCTTGCGCTGAACTGCACCGTTGCCGGTGCGGAACTCCCGGCGAGAGACGACATCCAGACCTATTCCGCCAGCCTGACCGACGGAAATGCCGGCGACGTGGCGTATGACAATACCTGGTTCGGCTATTGGTGGAACGCCGAAGCGCAGTATGTCGAGCAGTCGAACACCAAGAGCGGCGTCGGTACTGCGACGGTCGATCTCGGTTCGGTCAAGGACATCAAAGAGGTCTGCCTGCATCTCGCACTCGGCAACGACTCCGGCATCATCAGCCCCGCGTCTGTCAAGTTTGAGTATTCCGAGGACGGCACCAACTACACCCTGATCGGTGAAAAGACCTACGAGAAACCCACCGATAAGGTGACTCTGACGGCGAACTGGGTCGGCTTCTCCATGCCGGAGACCGTTAAGGCGCAGTATGTCCGTATCACGATTCAGGTCAACGGCATCTGGACGTTCCTGAACGAAATCGAAGTGTATTAAGTTACATCCCGAAAACGAAGTTACATCTCAAAAAAGCGATGCGGCAAAATCCGCATCGCTTTTTCTTTGGGGCTTTGTTCCGTTATGTTCGAAACATCCGACCGGTTTCGACATCGAATAAATTGATCGTTTTGTCTACCCTTTCCGTCGTATTGGCCGTTTTTCTTGTTGACTTTTTCGAAGCTGTGTGCTATAATCAAAATGAAATAGAACGATTGCGTAACACATCGTTTGACACGGGAGGACTGCTTATGCTGAGCAAGAAGATCGATTATTTTCTGACGCTTTCGGAATGCCTGAACTTCACACAGGCGGCGGCGCGTCATTCCGTTTCGCAGACGGCGATCAGCCAGTATATCGCGTGCTTGGAAAAGAAGCTCGGCGTGCGGCTGTTTGACCGAAGCTCCCATTCCGTTACGCTGACCGAAGCGGGAAAATATTACTATGAACAGGTGCGCTACCTGCGCAACTATTACGAGGATGTGGAAAAACGGCTGCGCGCGATCGGCGAGCAGTATCGCGGGTATGTCAAGATCGGGATCGGGTTGTATGAGTACTGCAATACCGAGGATTTTTTTGCTTCCTTCCTGAAAAGTCATCCCGCAGTCAAGGTGGACATCTTCCAGTATGCCTACGGCGAGCTGACCGAAAAGCTCAAGACGGGCGAGCTGGATATCATCGTTGCCGATTCCATGTGCGGGCAGGCGTTCCGTAAGGAGGAGTACCATGCGCGTACCCTGTTTTCTGCTTCCAACTGTCTGGTCGCTCATCGTTCCGTTGCGGAAAAGTATCCGAGTATGGATCCCGCCGACCTGCTGAAAGGGGAGTATCTCATCACCAACTGCGAGGATTCCGGACCGTCCTCGGTGAAGATGCTGCGGGATTTTCTGGAGCAGTCCTTCGGATTCGTGCCGGAAAAGATCGTGCAGACCAACAGCATCGGAGCGCAATTGCTTCTGGTGCGTTCGCGCCACGGCGTTGCGATCGTTCCGGATTTCATCAAGGAGATCTCCGGCGGCGAGTTCGTCCGCTATCCGCTTCCGGGAAACCCGGTTTTTCGGTATGATCTGATCTGTTTGGCAAGTAACGCCAATCCGATGACAAGCCTGATCATGAATTTTTCGGACGAACGCAAATAAAGGAAAGGGTCGTAGAGCATGACGGTAGACCTTACAAGCGGCAAGCCCGCGCGCGTCCTGTTGCGGTTCGCGCTCCCCATGCTGCTGTCGGTTTTGTTGCAGCAATTGTACGTGCTGGTGGATATGTTTATCGTCGGGAACTTCACGACCGAAGCGGATGTCGCGGTCGCGGCGGTCGCGGCGGCGTCCTCCGTGACGGCGATCTATACGGCGATCGCAGTCGGCTTCAATACCGGCTGTTCGGTGCTGATCTCACGCTTGTTCGGCGCAAGGCAGTATCGGGATATGCAGACGGCGGTTCGCAGCGCCTTGCTGTGCGCTTGCGGCATCAGCCTGCTGCTGACGCTTGCGGGGCAATGCTTCTGCCGCCCGCTTTTGCTGTTGATCGATACGCCGGGCGAAGCGCTTCCCGACGCGGTCGCGTATCTGCGCATCTACACATCGTCCCTGCTTGCCGTTTTCCTGTATAATATCGGAACGGGGATCTGCAATGCGTTGGGGGATTCCAAAACGCCGCTGTTCTTTTTGGCAGGCTCGTCCGTCGGGAACGCTTTTCTGGATGTGCTGTTCGTGCGGACGTTTGGGCTGGAGGTGCGCGGCGCGGCATGGGCGACTCTGTTAGCGCAATGCGTTTCGGCATTGCTGTTGCTGGCGGTATTATATCGGCGGCTGAAAAAGATCGGAGAAACGGACGCGCCGTGGGCAAAATCAAGCCTTCTGCGGGAGCTGACCGTGCTTTCCGTGCCGACGGTATTACAGCAATCGTTCGTCTCGGTCGGAAACTTTTTCATCCAGCGCGTCATCGACGGACTCGGAAGTGCTTCCACCATCGCGGGATTTTCCACCGCATTGCGCATCAATGCGTTTGCGACCGCCTTTCTGGTCACCGTGTCCGGCGCGGTCGCGTCCTTTACGGCGCAAAACCTCGGAGCGGGCAAGCTCGATCGCGTCCGAAACGGGTTTTGGGCGGGCGTGCGGATGCTGTATGCTTTGATCCTGCCGATCGCCGCTTTGCTGTTCGCTTTTGCGCCGTTTTTGGTTCGCGTGTTCCTTTCCGCGGACGCGGCGGCGGACGTCGAAGCCGCGGTGGACGCGGGAAGTACGTTTTTGCGTATGGTTTCCCCGTTTTATCTGGTCATTGCGGTGAAGATCGCCGTCGACGGGCTTTTGCGCGGCCACGGCGCGATGAAATATTTCACGGCAAGCACGCTTGCAGACCTGTTTCTGCGTGTCTTTCTTTGCTATCTTTTGGCATTTTTGGGCTGGGGAAATCATTCCATCCCGACGGCATGGGCGATCGGATGGACGGTTGCCGGCCTGCTTGCATTGCTGTTTTACCGCAAACGCGTTTGGGAA
>CAYPYA010000019.1:0-5342 GCA_964414775.1 uncultured Ruminococcus sp.
TGCGTCCCGTACACCCAGCCGAAATCGAACACGGCGCTGTCCAGGATCATTTCCAGCATACATGACTGGTCGTTATCCAACGAGTACAGCGTGACATAGGTCTGCTCCTGCGCCCCGGGGAGCAGTCCGCCGCTTGCCACGCAGACGGCTGTCAGCCCAAGCCCCGCGCGCGGCGCGCTTTCCAGCGTGACCGGAACGGCAAGCACCCGCCCCGCTTCCCCGACGTAGCAAGCGTACTCCTCCTGCTTTTCCTCCGCTTTCGGCATAGGTAATAACCCATAATCGCGTTCAGATGTGGCGTAAAGCTCCTTCAAGTAGGAAAGCTTGGCGATATAGAAGCCCAGTCTGCCGCTCTTGAACGCCGCCTCCGCCTGCGTTCCGTCGAGCGGGAAACGGGAGTTGCTGTCGTAAAGCTTGCCGATCGCGTCGGCTTTTTCGGACAGTTCGTTGGCGGTCTCAAACGCGAACCCGATCTTCCCGTCCTGTCCTTTGACGAACAGCTCTGTATCCTGTGTACACCACAGCAGATACGGCAGCAGCAGCTCGTCCTCGGTGGCGGTATAGCCGAAGGTATCCTGTTCGAGATCGAAGCTTTGCTTATTCATGACGGAGGCCGCGACCGTTTCGGCGTAGCGTTGGAACGCCGCGACGGTCCATTCCCCGTTTTTGACCAGCGTTTCGGGGTTCATCAGCCCGCTCTGCCTGACCAGCGCGCGGTCATAGAAGATCACGTAGGCGTTCTCGTCCGCACGCGCCGACGGGTCGGGGAGCAGGTACAGGGAGTCCCCCGTCTGCAGCTTGCGCGCCGCGTCCCAATCCGAGCAGCCCGTTTTCGGGTCGAAGTAGGGCAGCTTGGTCAGGTCGTACAGCAGACCCTTTTCCCACAGCAGCGCGGTCGTTTCGGCGGAATAGCAAAGCAGATCGCCCGCCGACTGCCCGGAATCCTTCGCCGCCTGCAAGACCCCCTCGATCTCGTCCTCGGCGACCTCGACCACGTTCAGTTCCATTTCGTAAACGTCCTTGAGCAGCTGGTTGCGGTTCTTCAGCGCGCCGCGCACCGAGCCGGCGGCGTTCTCGTCGCCCAGAAACGTTTCCATATCGGGCGTCAGCACCGTCAGCGTCTTGCCGCGGAACGCATCCGTTTTCGGCAAGGATGCGGCGATCTCCTGTAAGACCTCGGACGCGCTTTTGGACGTGTCCGCGGGCATGATCACGTTCGCGCACGCGCAGCAAAGCAGCGTGCACAGGGCAAACCCCGCAAGCAGCATTCGTTTCAGTTTGAGCTTCAATAGGTTGCCTCCGTTCTTGTTAGGAGTTTTTTTGCGTGGTAATCTTTTTTTGGAAAAAAGATTACCCCTGCCCCTCTCAAAAAACTTGATCGCACCGTGTTTCACGTGAAACACGGTGTGTGTATTGATAGTTCCCATTTTCAATGTGAGCGGGAATTTGGCGACGATGACGCATAAATAGGTTCGGCAGATCGGTAATTTGTTTCACGTGAAACACGGCGTGTGTATTGATGGTTCCCGTTTGCCATGTGAGCGGGAATGTTCGAGCTTATCTACTGCCGAAACCGGTACTTTCCTTTTCCGCTGCCGGAGACCGGCTGGATCACGCCGCGTTCTGTAAGCTCCTTCAAAAGCTCTGATGCTCTGGACGGCTTGATGGGGATCACGTTCATCACATCCGTGCGTCCAAAGATCGTTTGACCCGGAAATGCCTTTCGCAGCTTCAAAATATGACCTGCCGTTTTCGGTCGAAACGCCTGATCAATGTCCGCTTTTGGCTCCCCGATGTCCGGTTTTTCGGCTTCTATGTCCGGTTTTTCCGTCCCTTTGAACGCTCCGCTGATGTGCAATGTACGGTTATGAAGCGGATGGTTCTCGTTCAGCAGGAGGTTGCGCAGGAATCTCTCAAGGTACTCCGTCGTCTCGTGAATACCGTTTTTCAGGTCGTTAAAGTTTGCCCTGACCAGAGAATTCCGAAAATACCACGCATTCTCGGCAAAAATGTCGTTCGTCACATCGAATCCCAATGTACGCAAGTATTTGATAAAAAACACCGCTGTCGTTCTGGTGTTGCCCTCGCCGAATACGTGGATCTGCCAAAGTCCGGACACGAATTTCGCAAGGTGGCGGATCGTCTCATCCGGCGTCAGATGTTGATAGGAGAACGTTCTTTCCTCGGAAAAATCATACTCCAGCGTTGCGCGCAGCTCTGCGGCACTGCCGTAAAGCACGCTCGCCCCATCCAGAACCCATTCCTTCTTTGTGATGTTGTAATCACGAATGCATCCCGCGTGAGGATAGATGCCGGTGAACAGCTTCCTGTGGATGGACAGATACGCATTCGGCGTAAAACTAAAGGCACGCTCGGACAGAAGCGCGGCGATCCGGGCGGAGACCTTGTCGGCCTCTTCCGTGCGGTCATCGGCATCACAGGCGGGCTTGTTCTCGTAGTAGGTCTGCAAAAGCATATTTGCTTCTTCAAACGATATTTCGCCCTCAATGCTTCGAACGGCGGTATGCAGCAGGTATTCCGACGTCTTAAGCCCGTCGACCGCCTGTAAACCGATGGCTGTATGCCATGCATATCCCTTGTCCCGCTTTGCAGGTTCGGATTCTTTGATATATTCCTCAAACGGGTCTTTGCTCATCTCGCATCACCTCGCTGCTCCTTATCCTCCGCCTTCTTGAGCGATTCTTTTATTTTTTATTTTTTATTTTTTATTTTACACCGCGGACAACGTCAACAGCGCCAGTGTTTCGATATGCCCGGTGCGGGGGAACATCTGGTAAGGAATGGCGGTTTTGACGGTGTACCCGCCCGCGCACAGGTCGGCGCAGTTCTTGGCAAGCGTCGCGGGGTCGCAGGAAATGTACAGCAGCCGCTTAGGCGAAACGGACAGGACGGTTTGGATCACCTCGTCCGAAAGCCCCTTGCGCGGCGGGTCTACCACGATCACGTCCGGCTCTCCGAACGTCTCGCGGCAAGCCCTAACCCCCTCCGACGCGTCCCCGCAGACGAAGCGGACGTTTTCTGTCCTGCCGTTGCGCTTGGCGTTCTCTCTCGCGTTTTGCACGGCTTCCGGTACGCACTCGACGCCCAGCAGACGCTGGGTCTTATCCGTCAGGCACAGCCCGATCGTGCCCGCGCCGCAGTAGAGATCCAAAAGCGTCCCGCCCGCGGGCAGGCAAGCCAGCTCCGCCGCCTTGCGGTAGATCGCCTCGGCGCAGTCGGGGTTGACCTGATAGAACGCGCCCGGCGACAGTACGAATTCGCGCCCGCACAGACGGTCGGTCAGCACCTCGCTCCCCCACAGGCAGACGGTCTCCCTGCCGAGGATGGCGTTTCCCGCCGTCGGATTGAGGTTCAGCGACACGCCGACGATCTGCGGGAACGCTTCGTGCAGCTCCGACGCGATCATTTTTGCCTGCTTGAACGGCTCGGACGCGACCATGCAGACCAGATACTGCCCGTCGCGGTTCTTGCGCATCACCAGATGCCTTGCCAAGCCGCTTGCGCTCTGCTCGTCCCAAACGGGAACGGAATGCGTCTGCAATTGTTTCACGTGAAACATTGCGATGCGGGTAAACAGCTCGTCCTGCTGCTTGCAGTCGATATGCGTAACAAGCTCGTGCGAATGCCGCGCGTAATAACCGAACGTAGGCGTACCGCCGACGCTTTGCAGGGGGTAGGCGACCTTGTTTCGGTAGCGCTGCTCGTTGACCGCGACCGTTTCCGTGACCTCGACGGACAGATGCCCAATGCGTCGGAACGCGTTCTCCACAAGCGAGCGTTTCCATTCGCATTCGGCTGCAAACGTCATGTGCCGAAGCGTACAGCCGCCGCACCGACGGTCATAGGGGCAATCCGATTCCTGCCGCATCGGGGAACACTCCAGCCATTCCAGTACGCGCCCGACGGCGTAGGTCTTGGTCTGCTTGATCAGTTTTGCACGCACGCGGTCGCCCGGCACGCAGCGCGGCAGGAACACCGCCATGCCGCCCGACGTTCTGCCCACACCGTTCCCGTCGGGGAGCAGGTCGGTGACGGTCAGTAGGACTTCCTGTCCGTTCATTGCGCTTCGACCTTCCGTTTGCCAGCCCGGTAGTAGTCGGCACGCTTGGTAAGCTTTTCCAGAAGCGGCGTGACGAACGGGCAGAGCGCGACCGCGTACAGCTCTCCCATCCCGCCGAGCCATTCGCGGAAGAGGAAGGTCAGAATGCCCGCCAACAGCCCGAACAGCATCTGTCCCGCCCCCGTGCGCGGCAGTACGGACGGGTCGTTCAGCGAGAACACCGCCGCCAGCATGATGCCGCCCGACAGCAGGTACAGCAAGGAATAGCGGAACATCTCCGCGTTGTCGGGCGCAAACGCCATCGCCAGCGCCATGACGGTCAACAGGTACACCCCGCTGACGCGTACCGAAAGCAGCGAGCGGATCAACAGCCACACCCCGCCCAACAGCAGGCAGGCGATCGCAACCGCGCCGATCGCGCCCGACGCGAACCCGTAAAACTGCGCGTACATGCCGTCCTCGTACAGCTTTTCGTTCTGTAGGATGGAAAGCGGCGTGTTGACGCGGTAGGCTTCCACCAATCGTTCGGGCAGGTTGATCGGAAATACGGGAAAGTAGGCGAACGGCTTGGTGAACCGTTCCATGTATTGCGGGAACAAAACCGTCATCATCATTGCCGAAAACGCCGCGCTGTTCACCACACGGTGTCCGAAATGGCAAAACGCCGCGCGGCAGAGCGTTACAAGGAGAGCGGCAAGCAGCGGAAGCCAGAGCGGGACGGTCACGGGAAACCAGAACGCGCACAGCAGCCCCGTCAGGAACGCAAAGCCTACGTCGGATCGGCAGAAGGTGCGTCGGTACGCGCCGCGGTGGGTGAAGCGGTCCTTTGTTTTCATCATGAGAAACTGCATGCCGACGTCAAGCGCGGCGCAGGCAAGTCCGCACAGCAGCAGCAGAACGGCGGCACGCCCTCCGTACAGGAAAATGCCCCAGATCAACGCCGGACAGAGCGAAATCGACAGATCGATCGCCAGCGACTCGTGGGTGCGCGGTGAGATAGCGAGCATGGTCATTCTCCTTTTTGTTGTACGTTGGTCGAGTTGACGGTGGTCGAGTTGGCGTTGGTCGAGTTGACGTTTGTCGAGCGGTATCTCGCGATCAGCGAGCGCAGCGGCAGTCCCGACGGGCAGATATAGTCACAGCAGCCGCAGTCGATGCAGACCAGCGAAAGCCGCTTGACGTCGCGGTAGACGCGCTCTGACAGGATCTCATACGGCCGCAGCCACATCGGGCAGACCTCTGCGCAGCGTCCGCAGGCGAT
>CAYPYA010000020.1:0-6133 GCA_964414775.1 uncultured Ruminococcus sp.
AAAGCGACACAAATCATTCGTTTCATGGTTTTCTTTTTCCTTTCTGATGAAAAAGGCATATCGGAACGGTTCGGATTCATTGCAATGCGCCGTGTTCACCGATCCTGTTTACAATGCGGGTCATTTCTTCCTTGGAACGGACGTGCCGCGCCTCAAACAGGTAGCGCTGTCTCTGCCGTTCGTCCATGCTCCCGAAGCTGCGCAGGGCCTGTTCGTTTTGCGCCAATGCCATGCCGAACCCAAGGGGAACTTCTCCGTCAAGCGAAGGATTCCCGCCGATACCGCGGTTCGTATTCTTTTCCATACAGGGTGCTCCTTTTTGTTTTTGTACGTTTATTGTTCCGCGTTTTCCGCCGAAACATACGTATGAAAATGGCATTTTCCAAAAAAGAAACGCCGCCGAAACCAAGCGTTTTGCTTGCTTTCGGCGGTGTTTTACGACCGTTTTCGGTTTTTTGCGTTACTTCAGCAATACGCGCAGGACGTTTTCCATCTTTGCGACCGTTTCCACAACGTCGGGATCGATCTCGCTGTCGAAATCCAGAAGCGTCGCCGCGTAATTCCCTTTGGACTGGTTTGCCATGGCCTCAATGTTGATGCCCGCGTCTGCCAACGCGCCCGACGCCTGATTGACGACGCCCGGAACGTTGCGGTGCAGGATCACCAAGCGGTGCCTGTACAGCCGCGGAAGCTGTATTTCGGGGAAGTTGACGCTGTTGCGGATCGTTCCGTTTTCGATGAAGTCGATCAGTTCATGCGCCGCCATTTGTGCGCAGTTGTCCTCCGATTCGGGCGTGGACGCGCCGAGATGCGGGGTGCAGACCACGTTCTCCAGCTCCAACAGCTCTTTGGACGGGAAGTCCGTGACGTACGACGCGATCTTACCGCTCTTGATCGCCTCGGCGATGTCGGCGGTATTGGCAAGATCGCCGCGCGACAGGTTGATGATCCGCACGCCGTCCTTCATCTTGGCGATGTTTTCGCGGTTGATGATGCCCTTGGTGGTCGGCAGAGCGGGGATGTGATAGGTGATGTAGTCCGCGTTCTTGTAAATTTCTTCGTAATCCGCCGCGTTGTGTACCGAGGTCTTCAGCGACCATGCCGCTTTGACCGACAGGAACGGATCGCAGCCGATGACGTTCATGCCTAAGTTGTCCGCCGCGTTGGCGACCATCCCGCCGATCGCGCCCAGACCGATGACGCCCAGCGTTTTGCCCAACAGCTCCGGACCGACGAACTGCGATTTGCCTTTCTCCACTTTTTTGGACAGATCGGGATCGTCCGAAAGCGTTTTCGCCCACTCGATGCCGGGAAGGACCCGCCGCGACGCCATCAGCAATGCCAGAATGGCAAGCTCCTTGACGCCGTTGGCGTTTGCACCGGGGGTGTTGAACACCACGATGCCCTGTTCCGCGCATTTGTCCAACGGAATGTTGTTGACGCCCGCACCGGCGCGGGCAATGGCGGTCAGCGACGCGGGCAATTCCATGTCGTGCATGACCGCGGAGCGCACCAGAATGCCTTCCGGATTCGGGTCGTCCGCCGAGAGGGTGTAACGGCTCTTGTCAAAGACGTCAAGACCCTTCGGGCTGATGCTGTTCAGATAACGGATGCTTTTCATAAAGGGGTACCTTTTCCCGCCCCACGCATGGCGGCGGGTCCTTTCTGTATGGTAAAACGTTTTTACCCGTTTTCCTTTTCAAATTTCTGCATGAACGAGATCAGGGTCTCGACGCCCTCGATCGGCATGGCGTTGTAGATGGACGCGCGCATACCGCCGACGGAACGGTGTCCCTTCAGGTTGGAAAGCCCGACGGCTGTCGCTTCGGAGCAGAACTTCTTGTCCAGCTCCGTGTCCCCCGTGACAAAGCAGACGTTCATCAGCGAACGGCAGTCCTTTTCGGCGGTGGGACGGAACAGCTTGCTGTTGTCTAAGTAATCGTACAGCATGCCTGCTTTCTTCTCGTTGATCTTTTGCATTTCGGTCAGTCCGCCGATGGAAAGCAGCCATTGGTAGACAAGCCCCGCGACGTAGATCGCATAGCAGGGCGGCGTGTTGTACATCGAGCCGTTTTCCGCCTGCACCTTGTACTGCATTAAGATCGGGCATCCCGCCTGCGGCTCGCCGATCAGATCCTCGCGGATGATGACCACCGTCAGTCCGGACGGTCCCATGTTCTTCTGTGCGCCCGCGTAGATGACCCCGTAATCGGACACGTTGACGGGCTTGGACAGAATGCCGGAGGACATATCCGCGACCAGCGGAACGGAGCCGGTTTGCGGCGTGTACGGGAAGGTCGTCCCGAAAATGGTGTTGTTGTAGCAGATATGAACGTAATCCGCGTCCGCGTGGAATTGATCCACATACGGCACATAGCTGAAATTGCGGTCCTTGGAGCTGGCAAGCACGCACACCTCTCCGTACCGTTCGGCTTCCTTTGCCGCCTTGCCGGAGAACTGACCGCTGACGATGTAATCCGCTTTTTTGTTCTTGGTCATCAGGTTCAGCGGGACAGCGGAAAACTGCGTGGTCGCGCCGCCCTGCAGGAACAGGACCTTGTAGTTGTCAGGAATGCCCATCAGCTTGCGCAGATCACGCTCGGTATTCTGAATGATCTGTTCGTACACCGCCGAGCGGTGGCTCATTTCCATCACGGACATCCCCGACCCGTTGTAGTCGGTCATCTCGGCGGCGGCGCGTTCCAATACGGGAAGCGGCATCATCGACGGTCCGGCGGAAAAATTATAAATGCGATTCAATGGAGTGCCTCTTTTCTGTTTTATTCTTGAACGATCAGATTTTTCTTATCATGCCCAGTATACTCTTTTTCGCGTTGTTTGTCAATAGGATTTGCGGAATCTGTTGACAAGGAAAGCATTTTTTGATAAAATGGAATCCGTAAAAAAGGATGCGAAAGGTGGAGAGCTCTCCCTTGAAAGAAAACGGAAAAATCGGCTTCGGTCTGATCGGCTGCGGCGTGATCGCGGATTTTCACGCGAACGCGCTGTTCGATCTGCAAAACGACGCCTGTCTGGTCGGCGTTGCGGACGCGCGGCGCGAATCGGCGGAAGCCTTCGGGAAACGGCACGGTGTCCGCGCTTATGAAAGCGTGGAGCAATTGCTTGCCGATCCGGATATCGATGTGGTGAATATCTGTACCCCCAGCGGGTTCCATGCGGACGTTGCGGTACAGGCGGCGAACGCGGGCAAGCATATGATCGTGGAAAAGCCTCTGGGCATTTCCATGGAACAGCTCGACCGCATCGAGAAAGCCTGTAAGGAAAACGGCGTGATGCTTTCCTCCGTCGCGCAAAGCCGCTTTTCACACGGCGTTCGTATGGCAAAGCAGGCGCTGGCGGACGGCATGCTGGGCAAGCTGGTCTGCGCGGATATCTATATGAAGTATTACCGCACGCAGGAATATTATGACAGCAGCAGCTGGCGCGGAACGAAAGCGATCGACGGCGGCGGCGCGCTGATGAATCAGGGCATCCACGGAGTGGATCTGCTGCTGTATCTGGCAGGAGAAGTGAAAAGCGTGTACGCGCTTTCCAAGACGCTTGCGCGTAAGATCGAGGTGGAGGACACCCTGTCCGCCGTTCTGGAGTTCCGTTCCGGCGCGACCGGCGTGATACAGGCGACCACCTCCGTCTATCCCGGATACCCCCGCCGTCTGGAGCTGAACGGCGAAAAAGGGAGCATTGCGCTGGAGGAGACCTCCATCGTGCGCTGGGACATCGAGAACGGCGGGACGCAGGATATCGTTCCCCAGCCGAGCTTTTCCGGATCGTCGTCCACGCCGACCGCGATCTCCACGGTCGGGCATATGCAGCAGATCGCGGACGTGATCGACGCTCTGCGTACCGGCAGGAAGCCTGCCATCGATCTGCAGGAGGGACGCCGCCCCGTGGAACTGATCTTGGCGATCTACCGTTCCGCACAGGAGCACCGTCCGATCGATCTGTAACGCGTTAACCAACAAGAGAGAGGGTCTTATTTTGCGAAAAACGAAAATCGTTTGCACCATCGGTCCTGCCTGCGACAGTGAGCAGCAGCTGGAACAGCTTTGCCTTGCTGGCATGAACGTGGCGCGGCTGAACTTTTCCCACGGAACGCATGAGGAGCATCAGGCGCGTATCGACCGCATCAAGCGCGTTCGGGCGAAGCTGGGACTGCCGATCGCGGTCCTGCTGGACACCAAGGGACCGGAATACCGCATTCGCACCTTTGCAAACGGAAAGGTCGAGCTGCACGAGGGCGACCCGTTCGTGTTCACGACGCGGGACGTCGTCGGGGACGAACATATGGTTTCGGTCAGCTACGCGGGTCTTGCCGACGAGCTGCAAGCCGGCGACCGTGTGCTTTTGAACAACGGATTGCTTGTTTTTGAGGTGGAACGCATCGACGGGGACGAGATCCTCACGCGCGTGTTGACCGGCGGCGTGCTGTCCGACCGCAAGAGCATGAGCTTTCCGGGAAAGGTGCTGAAGCAGACCTATCTGAGCGAACAGGATAAGAAGGATCTGCTGTTCGGCATTCAGAACGACGTGGATTTCATCGCCTGCTCGTTCGTGTCCTGCAAGCAGGACCTGTTGGATGTGCAGTCCTTTCTGGACGCAAACGGCGGTCAGGAGATCGAACTGATCGCCAAGATCGAAAACCGTTCCGGCATTGACCAAATCGAGCAGATCTGCGAAGCCTGCGACGGGATCATGATCGGACGCGGCGACATGGGCGTGGAAATTCCGTTTGAGGAGCTGCCCGCGATCCAGAAGTCGCTGATCACCACCTGCCGTATGCTCGGAAAACGGGTGATCACCGCGACGGAAATGCTCGAATCCATGATCCATAACATCCGTCCGACGCGTGCGGAGATCTCCGACGTGGCGAACGCGGTGTACGACGGCTCCAGCGCGATCATGCTTTCGGGCGAAACGGCGGCGGGCGAGCATCCCGCGCTCTGCGTGGAAACCATGTCCCGTATCGCCGAGCGCACCGAGCAGAGCATCGACTACCGCGATCGGTTCCGCGGAAGCGGCTTCCGTATCCAAAACACCGCCGACGCGATCTCTCACGCGACCTGCGGCATGGCGGTGGATATCGGCGCACGCGCCATCGTCGTCTGCACCATTTCCGGCAAAACCGCCCGTATGGTGTCCCGTTTCCGCTGTCCCGTGGATATCATGGGGCTGACGACGGGAGAGAAGACCTGGCGTAAGCTGGCGCTTTCCTGGGGCGTGCAGCCGGTGATGTGTCCGCTGTTCGAGTCCACGGACGTGCTGTTCTATACGGCGAAGAACCTTGCGCGTGAACAGTTTAACCTGAAAAGCGGGGAACGGATCGTGATTACCGGCGGGCTTACCAACGGCGTTTCGGGCAATACGAACTTGATCAAGGTCGAGAAGATGTAACCGAACCGTCCTGTTCGGATGATAACGGTCAACAAAAAAACATACGGGCGTTCCGCTAAAAAACGGAGCATCCGTATGTTTTCTTTTTCACACAAACTTTTCGATCTTCACGTTGCACTTTCCCTTTTTGGAAAGCGAAAGCACGCCGAGATAGCGGAAACGGCCGTATCCGCGAACGGACAGCAGGTCGCCCTCTTTGGCAACGCCGCTGTTGTTTTCGTTGCACCTGCCGTTGACGAATACCTTTTTCTCGCGGAACAGTTGAAGGCTTTCCTCACGCGACAGGCGGAACGCCGCCGCGACCAGCACGTCCAGCCGTTCCGATGCGATCTGCAAAAAGACTTCCTCGCACCGTGTCGCAAGGTTTGCGGGGATATTTTGGATGATCTCGCAATGCAGTCGGGTGTGCTTTGCCTTGACAAGCTCCTCCAGAATCACCGGAGCGACGCTTCGGGCGCAGAACAGGTACCCGACGTTTTCCGAAAGGTAGATGTCCCCTAATTTCTCCCGCGCGATGGACAGGTTCATCAGCGCGCCCAGCAGGTCGCGGTGGGTCAGCATGTCTGCAAATTTCTGCTGCAGGGGAGACGCCTGGATGCAAACGATCGGAAAGTCCGTGTTGTCCGCTTTTCCGTCTCCGAACCGCGCCATGACGCGTTCACAGCCCTCCGTCCCGCCGAACAGCGTCAGGGGGATGCCCTCAAGTTGTTTTTTGATCTGT
>CAYPYA010000021.1:0-5662 GCA_964414775.1 uncultured Ruminococcus sp.
GATCGGAAGCCGCGGCGTGTCCAGCGGTCCGGAGAGCGCACGGAACGGATTCTTCCGAACCAGAAGCGCGAAGACGAAAATACACGGCAGCGTCAGAATGAAATATAAAAGCATGTCCAGGCAGACCCATTGCCATTCTACCGACAAAAACGCATCCCCGAACAGGGAACGCAGGATCTTTCCCGCATACAGCGACAGCGCGAGGTTGAGAAGCAGCATCAGGATCCCGACGGCAAATGCGGCGGTGACGGTGCGTATCGCCCTGTTTTTGATTTGCTTTTGTGTGATCGCTTCGGACTGCATCGCTATATTCTCCTTTGTCTTTCTGTTTGTCTCTCCGTTTGTACTTCCGAAACACTTCTAATCATTGTACCATATTCTTCCCGTTCTGTCAACCGCGCTTGCGATCCTTTTTATGCTTTTTTCTTTGCTTTTCTCGCTTGACAAAACGGTTCGGAACGGGTACAATAAAGGCACTTGGAATGGAAGGAGCGGATTTTGATGCCTTTCGGCTCATCTGCCGTGGAATATTTGATTGTCGGACTGGGAAATCCGGGGAGCGAGTACGAGCAAACCCGCCATAACATCGGATTTCGGGCGCTGGATTTCGTTTCCGGTTCGTGTGGGATCGAGGTCAAGAGGCTGAAGCACATGGCGCTGACCGGAAAGGGAACGCTTGCCGGACACGGTGTTTTGCTGATGAAGCCGCAGACGTATATGAACGCTTCCGGCAAAGCGGTTGCCGACGCCGCACACTTTTATAAGATCCCGCCGGAACGCATCGTGATCGTGCATGACGATATCTCTTTGCCTGTCGGCGCGATGCGGATCCGTCTGAGCGGAAGCCCCGGCGGTCATAACGGCTTGAAATCCATACAGGAGTGCCTGTCCTCCGACCGCTATATCCGTATCAAATTGGGTGTCGGCGGAAAGGCGCACGCGGATATGGACCTTGCCGATCATGTGCTCGGTCGATTCTCTCCCGCCGATTTCGGAGCGATCAGCGGGCTGTTTCCGTCTGTTTTGTGCGCGTTGGAATACATCACGGACGGAAAAGCGGAGCTTGCCATGAGCCGCTGTAACCGCAGCGTACCGAAAGAACAGAACACATGAAAAACGAACTTTGCAGACAATTTGCCAAAGAGCGGGAATATGTCTCCCTGCTGGAAGCCGTCCGTGCCGAACACACCCCCTGCATCGTCAGCGGGATGTGCGATTCCTCACGCCCTTTTTTTGCCGCCTCTCTGCTTTGCGATCTCGGCGGAAAGGGGCTTTTGGTTCTGCCGGAGGAGAAAGATGTGTACGCCTGGCAGCGGTTTCTTTCCCGCTTTTTTGAGCGGGTGCTGGTGTATCCGTCCCGCGATTTTGTGTTTGAAGCCGTCAGCGCGCATTCCCGCGAGTGGGAGCATGAACGTCTGAACGTGCTCAAAAGTGTTCTGGACGGGGACTACGACCTGATCCTGACCGTTCCGGACGCGCTGATGCAGTATACCATGCCCGCCGACGTTTTGAAGAGCAATACCGTTTCCCTGCGTTTGGGGGACACGGTCTCTCTTTCCGAATTGTGCCTGCGACTGGAAAAAATGGGATACACCCGCTGTGAGGTGGTCGAGGGGGTCGGTCAGTTCTCCTTGCGCGGCGGGATCTTGGATGTGTTTACGCCGCAGTATCAGGAGCCATTGCGCATCGACTTTTTCGGGGACGAGGTGGACCTGATCGGCTATTTTGACACCGTCGGTCAGCGTACCATTGACAACGCCGTTTCCGCCGAGCTGATCCCCTGTACCGAACTGCTCCCGGACGAAGCGGCATATGCGCGTTTGGAAAAGCAACTGCTCGCTCTGCAAAGCACGTTTGCGGGCGAAGAAAAATACCGCGATCAGCTGAAACGGGAAGCGGAGGCGGCAAAACGGCGCGAACGGCTGTCGTTTGCCGATCGGTATTATACGCTGCTGTACGAAAAGCCGTTCTCTCTTGCGCAGGCGGTGGGGGAAGAATGCCTGCGTCTGATCGTGGATTCCAAACGCGTCACCGACCGCGCCAAGGGCTTTTATGCCGAAACGGAGGGAGTGCTTCAGCGTCTTGCGGAGCGCGGTATGCTCCGCTTGAAAAACGGACTGCCTCTGATGGACGGCGAGGAATTTTCCGCCGCCCTGTCCGGCAAAACGGTGCTGGTCGATCTGTTTGCCCGCGGAGAAAACGCATTCGGAGCGGGGGAGACATATACTCTGCCGACCAAGAGCGTTTCCCGTTTCGGGAACCGTCCTGATCTGCTTTGTGAGGATATCAAAGCGTACATGTCCGCCAAACAGAACATCCTGTTTTTGACGTCGGGCGAACGCGCGTGCTCCAATCTGCTGAGCGTACTGGAGCAAAACGGCATTCCCGCCGTCCCGTATTCCGGGGAATTGCATGCCGGCGTTGTCTGCGTCCATGCGGAGGCATGGGAATCCCTGCCTGCCGGGTTTGCACTCACGGGCGCACGCTTTGTCCTTCTGACCGATTCGTTTGCAGGAACGGAAAACGCTCCCCGCAGACGTACCCGTAACGTCGCAAGAAAGGCGGAGCGTATCGCTTCCTATGCCGATCTGACCGCCGGCGATCTGGTGGTGCATGTCAATCACGGGATCGGGCGATACATGGGCATCCAAAACCTGACGACGGACGGTGTTTCCCGCGATTTCATCAAACTGGTGTATTCCGACGGCGGGATCCTGTATGTCCCCTGCAACCAGCTGGATCTGGTCAGTAAGTATGTCGGCGGGGACGAAAACACCCGCCTGTCAAAGCTCGGCGGCTCGGACTGGAAACGGGCGAAGGCCCGCGCAAAGGCGGCGGCTTCGGATATCGCAAAGGATCTGATCCGCCTGTATGCGGAACGCCGCGCCCGTGCGGGATATGCGTTCCCGCCGGACGACGATCTGCAGGAGGAGTTCGAGGGAAGCTTCGAATACGAGGATACCGAGGGACAGACGGAGGCGTCCGCGGAGATCAAGGCGGATATGCAGCGTTCCTATCCGATGGACCGTCTGCTTTGCGGAGACGTGGGCTTCGGAAAAACAGAGGTCGCCCTTCGCGCCGTGTTCAAATGCGTGTTTGCCGGTAAACAGGCGGCGATCCTCGTTCCGACCACCATTCTTGCCGCACAGCATGTGCAGACCGTACAGGCGAGGTTTCGCGGCTATCCCGTTGAGATCGGGGAGCTTTCCCGCTTCGTCACGAAAAAGAAGCAAGCGGAAACTTTGGAGCGTCTGCGGAACGGGAAGCTGAATATCGTCGTCGGAACGCACAGGCTTTTGCAGAAGGACGTCGTGTTCGACGATCTGGGACTGCTGATCGTGGACGAGGAGCAGCGCTTCGGGGTCACACATAAGGAAAAGCTCAAGCAGCTTGCCAAGGACGTGGATGTTTTGACCTTGAGCGCGACGCCGATTCCGCGTACCCTGAATATGGCGATGTCGGGCATACGCGACATGTCGGTTCTGGAGGAAGCGCCGACGGACCGCGTTCCGGTGCAGACGTTCGTTCTGGAGCATGACGAGGACGTTCTGTACGAAGCCATCCGGCGGGAGCTGCGGCGCGGCGGTCAGGTGTTCTATTTGCATAATTTCATCGATTCCATCTACTCCAAGGCGGCGGAGCTGACCAAACAGTTTCCGGATCACAGCATCGCCGTTGCGCACGGCCGCATGGAGCGGGAGGAGCTTTCCGGCGTCTGGCAGGATATGGTCGAGGGGAAGATCGATATTCTGGTCTGCACCACGATCATCGAAACGGGGGTCAATCTCCCGAACGTGAATACGCTCATCATCGAGGAAGCCAACCGTATGGGGCTTTCCCAGCTGCATCAGCTTCGCGGACGCGTCGGACGTTCCGCCCGCAAGGCGTACGCGTACCTGACCTATCGGCGCGGGGCGACGCTGAACGAGATCGCGGAAAAGCGTCTGGAGGCGATCCGCGAGTTCACCGAGTTCGGTTCGGGCTTCAAGATCGCCATGCGTGACCTGGAGCTGCGCGGTGCGGGCAATCTGCTCGGCGCGGAGCAAAGCGGACATATGGAAGCGATCGGGTATGACCTGTACGTCAAGATCTTGGAGGACGCGGTCAACGCCGAGCGCGGCTTGGAGCCGAAAGCGGAACGGAACTGTATTGTCGATCTGCAGGAGGACGCCTATATTCCGGAAGCGTATATCACCGCATCCCGCCTGCGTATGGACGTGTACCGTAAGATCGTAACGGTGTCCACGGAGGAGGAACGGCGCGATCTGGAGGATGAACTGGTCGACCGCTTCGGAGAACCGCCGAAGCCGGTGCAGAATCTGATTGACGTTTCTTTGATCCGTCATGCGGCGATGGACGCGGGCTTTACCTCCATCGAACAGCGAAACGGAACGGTATGCCTGTTCCATCCGTCGATGGACGCGCAGTCCGCGCTTCAGCTTCCGCGTGCGGCGGGCTTCCACGGTCGGGTGATGCTGACGCTCAGCGGCAGGATGCATATCGCCGTGCGCATGCCCCCGGAATGCGACGTACTGTCCGATGTGCGAAAAATACTTCATTTATACATAAAATTTTCACAAATTGCGGTGGACAAATCCGAGTGAATACGGTATGATAGGAAAATAGGAATATGTATCTGAAAAAGGAATGGAATGTTATGAAACGGATGAAGAAAACGCTCGCGCTGCTGCTGATTCTTGCTTTGACGCTTTGTTCATTGGCTTCCTGCTCCGGAAATCAGCCTGCCATGCGGTACGGCGATCAGACGCTTGACGAATCGGATTACGCGTATCTGATGGCGTTCACCAAGGGCTACTACGAGTATTACTATGAGCAGATGGGGAGCTACTACGGAACGACCATTGATCTCGAGCAGATGTATGATCGGGAGACCGAGGACGGCAAAACGTTTGCACAGGTCCTGACCGAACGGGTCACGGACACCGCCAAAATGCTCTTGGTGGTCGAACAACTCTGTAAGGACGCGAACCTGACCGTTACGGATTCGGAAAGCCTTTCCAAGGTCGAAGATGCGATGCAGGAGCTGCGGGACAGCTACGGCGGGGAAGACGCGTTTGAGATCGAATTGGCAAAGCTCGGCATGAAACCGTCCAATATAGAACGGTTCGAGATGCACAATCTGCTTTTTGAGCAATTGCGGGAGTACCGTTACGGCGAAAACGGCGTTGCACGCGTCGCGGAATCCGAGGTCAGAAAGTCGTTCCTGGAGAATTATGTCAAGGCGGAGGGCTATCTGTACAGCTTTGTGGTGACCAACAGCAACGGGACCCGTGCGATGTACGAATATGATTTCGCTTCCGATTTTTCGTCGCAGGAGGTACAGTCCTATTTTGCGGAGCATATGCTGAAGATCTCCTATCTGCGCTTCAAGCAGAAGAGTGATGCAGAAGCCGCGTATACCGCCCTTTCCGGCGGAACGGGAAAGATCGGAGACTACGTGAATGCGAAAGACTGCGTGACCAAGACCGACGCGTTTGTTTCGGATCTGGAGTTTTCGGAAACCCTGCTTGCAAAGCTGACGGAAACGGCTGAAAATACATGGGTGCTGTCCGACGAGGAGGATTCCTATTATTACGTGATCCTGCGTAAACCGCTTGACCCCGAGGAACTGAAAGGGGATGTGGAAAAGACGGTGCGCAGC
>CAYPYA010000022.1:0-1567 GCA_964414775.1 uncultured Ruminococcus sp.
TGCGAACGGATGCAGGAAACCCTTCCGCAGAGTCTGCGCGAGTCTTACGGATTGCTGCCGCACGGCTTTGCCGTCCGTTGTCTGCACCTGCCGCCGGATGCGGAAACGCTGCAAAAAGCCAAGCGCACGGCGGCATTTACCGAACTGCTGACCTTCCGACTTGCCCTGCATTGCATGCGCAGAGCCAAGGACGGCTCGGTTGCGCCGATACTGACCAAGATTCGCCCCGACAGCTTCCTTTCGTCCTTGCCGTTTGCCCTGACGGGCGCACAGCAGCGTGCGATACGGGAGATCTTTGCCGATCTTGCAAAGGACGTTCCCATGACGCGTTTGGTGCAGGGGGACGTCGGAAGCGGAAAGACCGTCGTCGCCGCCGCCGCGCTGGAGCGCTGCGTCCAAAACGGTATGCAGGGCGTTCTGATCGCGCCCACCGAGATCCTTGCCAAACAGCATATGCGGAAACTGAGCGAATGGTTTGCACCCTACGGCGTTCGGACGGCTCTGCTGACCTCAGGCGTTCCCAAAAAGGAGAAAACGCAGATCAAGGCAAAGCTGCAAAGCGGGGAGATCGACCTTCTGATCGGTACGCACGCGGTTCTGCAGGAGGACGTTTGCTTTTCTTCGCTCGGACTGGTCGTCACGGACGAACAGCACCGCTTCGGTGTCCGACAGCGTGCGATGCTGCTGGATCGCGGAGAGGAAAACGGAAAACGTCCCCATATGCTGGTCATGTCCGCCACTCCCATTCCGCGTTCGCTGTCGCTGATCCTGTACGGCGATCTGGACGTCACGCTGCTGGACGAGCTGCCGCCCGGACGGCAGAAGATCGAAACCATGGTGCTGCTTCCGAAGGACCGCGCCCGCATCTACGCGTCCGTGCGCCGTCAGCTCGCGCAGGGAGGGCAGGCGTATATCATCTGCCCGCTGGTCGAGGAAAACGCCGAATCCCCCAAAAAGGCGGCGGAAAGCTATTTTGACGAACTGCGGCAGGGCGCGTTTTCCGATGTTCCGATGGGACTGATCCACGGGCGGATGTCCCCGACGCAGAAAGCGGAGACCATGGCGCGCTTTGCCGACGGAACGCTGAAGATCCTGGTGTCCACCACCGTGATCGAGGTGGGGGTGGACGTTCCGAACGCGAACGTGATGCTGATCGAAAACGCGGAGTGCTTCGGACTGTCGCAGCTGCATCAATTGCGCGGCAGGATCGGACGCGGAACGCGGAAATCCTTCTGCGTCCTGATCAACGGGGGAAACGCCCCCTGCGAGCGGCTGGATATCATGAAACGCTCCTGCGACGGGTTTGAGATCGCGGAAGCGGATCTGCAGCAGCGCGGCCCAGGAGACTTTTTCGGAGACGCGCAGAGCGGGGAACTGGTGTTCCGCACCGCGTCGCTGACGGATATGCCTTTGCTTGCCCAGACCGCGCAAGCCATGAACGACGTGCTTCCCCGCAAAAACGATCCCGACTATCAACAGCTTTTCGCCGCGGCGGTCAGAACGGTCAGACAGGCGGGAAGCGGAAAGACGCTGAACTGAATGAAGATTCGATCCTTGGACTTCCCCC
>CAYPYA010000023.1:0-2010 GCA_964414775.1 uncultured Ruminococcus sp.
ATACAAAGCCCAACTGAACGTGGGCGGATCGGGGCAGATGGGCTATCTCGAGATCCCGAGGATCGACTGCCTGCTTCCCATCTGTCACGGCACCGCCGAAGGGACGCTTGCCCGCAACGTGGGACATATAGAGGGATCGTCCCTCCCCGTGGGCGGCGAAAGCACCCATTGCGTCCTTTCGGGGCACCGCGGACTGCCAAGCGCACGTCTGCTGACCGATCTGGATCAGCTTGCGGAGGGGGATATCTTCCTGCTCCACGTTCTGGACGAGATATTGACCTATGAGGTGGATCAGATACGGATCGTGCAGCCGCATGAGATCGGATCGCTGGACATCGCGGAGGGGAAGGACTACTGCACCCTTGTTACCTGCACCCCCTACGGCGTCAACTCCCATCGGCTGCTGGTGCGGGGAAAACGGATCGAAAACAGGGAGCAAGCCAAAACCGTCCGTGTGACGGCGGACGCCATGCAGATCGAGCCGATGCTCATCGCGCCCTTGGTGGCAGTCCCCATTTTGCTGTTGCTGCTTGTCGGTCTGCTGATCACCACACGAAAACGAAAGTAGAGGGAACCGCCATGAGCGTTCAAACCAATCGAATCAAACGGATGGCAATGCTGACGGCGGCTCTGTGCCTGCTGCTTGGCATGTTTGTCACCGCCTACGCCCACGAACTGCCGGACATGTCCGCGACAGGCTCTCTTTCCGTCACGATGACATACGAAGGAAAAGCCGTCCCCGGCGGAACGCTGACCCTTTATCGGGTGGGAGCGATCCGTGAACAGGACGGCGATTACGGCTTTGCTCTGACAAAGGACTTTGCGGACAGCCGCCTGCCTTTGGAGGACGTTTCCTCCGACGCTTTGGCGGAAAAGCTGACGGCTTACGCGTCCGGCAAGGGGCTTGCGGGAACAAACGTGAAGCTCGGCGACGACGGCAAGGCTTCCGTTTCCGAGTTGACCTTGGGGCTGTATCTGGTGGTGCAGACCGAGCCCGCCGATGGGTATGAGGCGGTCTCGCCCTTCCTTGTGAGCATTCCCGCGCAGGAGAACGGAAGCTATGTCTATGATGTGGACGCTTCCCCGAAAACCGACCTGACGCCGCAAACGCCCGCGCCCTCTGAGCCGACCGACCCGTCCCTGCCCCAGACCGGGCAGGCAAACCGACCGGTGCCGATACTTGCGGTGTCGGGCCTCTGCCTGCTCCTTTTGGGCTTTTTCCTGCGATACGGGAAAAAGGAAACATTCGATGCGGAGTAGTCTTCGGAGGGCGGAACGCGGGAGAGAACGTCAGCGAAAAAAACGACGCGCATATTGCGTGTCGGGGTTCTCGACTGAAAAGATTGTATAATATAGATGTATCATCAGAAGTGGTTTCTTGCGGTTTATCATGAAATCGTTCGCTTTCGCTCACGGTGAAATCGGAACCTAACGGTTCCGGTGAAAAAATTCGCCTCTTCACATTTGCGTCAGCAAATATTTCATACGCTACGCGTATTTTACGCGCAGCGTATTTCATAGCGAAGCTATTTCACTCGCCGTAAGGCGAATTTCATTGAAAAAGCGACTTGATTCATCAAGTCGCTTTTTCTGGCTGCGGAAGAAGGATTTGAACCCTCACAAACAGAGTCAGAGTCTGTCGTGCTGCCATTACACAATTCCGCAAGATCGCCGTGAACTTATCAACGAACGATGCGAACGCGCGTCGAACGACCTCGAACGTCGCGTATGCACAGAACGCGTATGCCGTATACGTTTCACAGCTTTTGCTATTGTAACACGTTCCGACGCGCTTGTCAAGTGCTTTTTGGGGATTTTTTCAAATCAAACGGAACATTTTTCGGCGAAAAGGACGTTGTTCAACTATCTCCGAACAACGCGTCCGGCTCGGTCAGGGCGATTTCGGCAAAATGCAGGGACGCGCGGGCGGCTGCCTGACGGATCATGGCGCGTGAGCCTTCGAATACGAATTCCTTTGCCGCGACCTTAACGCCGTCCTCGGTGCGCAGG
>CAYPYA010000024.1:0-5339 GCA_964414775.1 uncultured Ruminococcus sp.
GTTCGGGATGCGGCGTGCGGCGGGGAATTTCACGCCGGAGCAGCTTCGTCAGGGGATCGCCTATGCGCATGAGCGCGGCAGGAAGGTGTATCTGACCGTCAATGTGATGCCGCACCAAGCCGACCTTGCTTTGCTGCCGGACTTTCTGCGTCAGGCGGGCGAGCTTGCGCCCGACGCGTTCATCGTGTCCGACCCCGGAATGCTGGACTTAATCCGCACCTACGTCAAAAACCCGACCCTGCACCTGTCCACACAGGCAAGCACCGTCAATTCCGCCGCCTGCAAGTTCTGGTACCGTCAGGGCGTGAAGCGCATCGTGCTGGCAAGGGAGCTGACGCTTGCGGAGATCCGCATGATCCGCGCGGAGATTCCGGAGGATCTGGAGCTGGAAGCGTTCGTACACGGCGCCATGTGCGTGTCCTATTCCGGACGCTGCCTGCTGTCCAACTATTTCGCCGGACGGGACGCAAACGGAGGCGCTTGCGCACAGCCCTGCCGCTGGGAATACAAGCTGCACGAGGTGAAGCGTCCGTGGGACGTGATCACGGCAGAGCAGGAGGAAAGCGGAACGTATCTGTTTTCTTCCAGGGATCTGTGCATGATCGAGCATCTTGCACAGCTTTGCGAAGCGGGCTTGGATTCGTTCAAGATCGAAGGGCGCGTCAAAAGCGCGTACTACACCGCCGCCGTCACCAACGCCTACCGCATGGCGCTGGACGCGTGCCTTGCGGGAAAACCGTTCGACCCCAAGTTCCTTGCCGAAGTCGAAAGCGTTTCTCATCGGGAATACGGGACGGGCTATTTCTTTCAGCCGCCTTCCGAGAACGCGAACATCGTTTCGGACAACCTCTATCTGAAGGACCGTGCGTTCCTTTGCGTCGTCGATGCGTTCGACGAACAAACCAAGTTAGCCAAATGCACCCAATACAACAAGATGCAGATCGGAGATCACGCCAATCTGCTGTCCCCGCAAACGACCGGCAGACCGATCACCGTCGAAGAGCTGTTCGACCTTGACGGAAACCCCATTCCCGACACCAGACACCCGCGGATGCAATTCCTTCTGCGGATCGACCACGCCAAGCCGGGCGACATTCTGCGCGGCGTTTAATAAGGAGAAACATTTGAACCGATTATTGCAAAACCGCATCACCGTCATCGCAGGTCCGTACGGATGCGGGAAAACCAATCTTGCCGTCAATCTTGCCCTTTCCTTAGCGGAAAGCGGGAAGAAATGCTGTCTGGTGGATCTGGATACCGTCAATCCCTACTTCCGTTCCGCGGATAATGAGCAGCAGCTGCTCGCCGCGGGCGTGCGCCCGATCCTGCCGGAGTTTGCCAACACCAATGTGGACATCCCTACGCTTCCAAAGTCTTACGGCTCTGTGTTCGTGACGGACGAATACGCGGTCATCGACGTCGGCGGAGACCCGGACGGCGCGACCGCTTTGGGCGTTCATCATGAGCAGTACCGTTCCTGCGGGTATTCCATGTACTATGTTTACAACTGCTACCGCCCGTATGTGGCGGACCCGCGCGGAGCGGCGGAGCTGCTTTATGCCATGGAAAGATCCTCGCATCTGCGTTTTGACGGCGTGATCAACAATTCCAATCTCGGCGCGGAAACCACCGTTTCGGTCGTGGAAGCGTCCTATGCGCCGTGCGAAGCGTTCTGCAAGCTGGTCGGACTGCCGCTGATAGCCGTCACCGCGTTCGAACAGAACGCGCCGGAGGGTGCCGTTCCGATCCGCGACGTGACGCGCAAGCTGTTTTGAAAAAACACCGAAAGGTTTTATAAAAAGGAAAGGTCAATCGTATGAACAAGGTTACATTTCGGAGCGATCGCTGTAAGGGCTGCGGACTTTGCGTTCTCGCCTGCCCGAAAAAAATCATTTCGCTGGAGGAGACCAAGCTCAACGCAAAGGGCTACCACCCGGCGGGAGTCAAGGACGAGGACATGAAGAAATGCCTGGGCTGCGCGATGTGCGCGACCATGTGTCCCGATCTGGTCATCACCGTGGAAAAGCTCGACAAATAAAAGCCTTAAGGCTGATCGGGCTGACGCGAAAAACTTCACGCATACTGCGAACATATCAAACAGAGAACAGAGAAAGGAAACATATCATGGGCGAAAAATTACTGATGAAAGGGAACGAAGCGCTTGCGGAAGCCGCCATCCGTGCAGGCTGCAAGCTGTTCTTCGGCTACCCGATCACTCCGCAAACCGAGCTGGCGGAATATATGGCAAAGCAGCTCCCGAAACGGGACGGGCTTTGCTTACAGGCGGAAAGCGAGGTCTCCGCGATCAATATGATCTACGGCGCCGCCGCTTCCGGTTCACGCTGCATCACCTCCACCTCCTCTCCGGGCATTTCCCTGATGAGTGAGGGCATTTCGTACATCATCGGCTCCGACCTGCCCTGCGTACTGGTCAACGTACAGCGCGGCGGTCCGGGACTGGGCGGCATCCAGCCGGCGCAGTCGGACTATAACCAGGCGGTGCGCGGACTCGGACACGGCGATCAGCACGTCATCGTGCTTGCTCCCGCTTCCGTACAGGAAATGGCGTCTCTGACCGGAGAAGCGTTCGATCTGGCGGACATCTACCGGATGCCCTGCATGATCTTAGCCGACGGCGCGCTCGGACAGATGATGGAGCCGGTCGATTTTGAAGCGCGGCAGGCGCGCGAGATCCCCGAAAAGGCCTGGGCGACCAACGGACACAAGGGGAAACGCAAGCACACCGTCATCAACTCGCTTTACATCGCTCCCGAGGAGCTGGAGCAGACGATCGTGGACCGTTTCAAGCGGTACCGGACCATCGAACAGACCGAGGTGAAATTCGATACCTATCTGACCGAGGACGCGGAATTGGTGGTCGTTTCCTACGGCATCACCGCCCGCATTGCCAAAACGGCGGTGCGCATGGCGCGTGAGCAGGGCATCAAGGCGGGGCTGTTCCGTCCGATCACCCTCTGGCCGTTCCCGAAAAAGGAGCTGAACGCGCTGGCGGACACGGCAAAGGCGTTCCTGTCGGTGGAAATGAACATGGGGCAGATGGCGGACGACGTCAGACTGGCGATCGACTGCAAGCGTCCCGTGACGCACTTCGGACGTACCGGCGGCATCATCCCCACGCCGGATGAAATTCTCGCACACATCAAGTCTGCAATCGAAGTCTGAAAAATGAATTTTTCAGACGGTACGTTTTTGCCTTGGCGAAACAACGTTCATTCCGGCGCTGCCGGAAGCGTCAAAAACGTACGTGTCAGCAAAAGAAAGGAATGATTATAACAATGACCGTTTTTGAAAAACCGCGCGCGTTGTCAGACGTGCCGTTCCATTATTGCCCCGGCTGTACCCACGGGATCGTTCACCGCTTGGTGGCGGAGGTGCTGGACGAGCTGGGCGTCGAGGGGACGACGGTCGGGGTCGCACCCGTCGGCTGTTCCGTTTTCGCTTACAATTACTTCAACTGTGACATGATCGAGGCGGCGCACGGACGCGCGCCCGCGGTCGCAACAGGCGTCAAGCGCGCCCATCCCGACCTGACCGTCTTCACCTATCAGGGCGACGGCGACCTTGCCGCCATCGGAACGGCGGAAACCGTTCACGTCGGCGCACGCGGGGAAAACATCACGATCATCTTCATCAACAACGCCATTTACGGCATGACAGGCGGACAGATGGCGCCCACGACCCTGCTCGGGCAGGTCACGACGACCTCTCCGTACGGCCGTGACAAGCTGCTGCAGGGCAACCCGATCCGCGTCTGCGAAATGATGGCGACGCTGGACGGAACGGCATATGCCGAGCGCGTCGCGGTGGACTGCGTCAAGAACGTGCAGAACGCCAAGAAAGCCATCCGCAAGGGCTTCCAGATGCAGCAGGAAAAGAAGGGACTTTCCATCATCGAGGTGCTTTCGACCTGTCCGACCAACTGGGGGCTTTCGCCGGAAAAGGCGCTGGAATGGCTTCGCACGAACATGATGGAGCATTACCCGCTGGGAGTCTATAAGGATATCACCAAGGAGGGACAGAACTGATGGCAGGCATTCTTCTCGCAGGCTTCGGCGGGCAGGGCATCCTGTTTGCCGGAAAGCAATTGATCGTTGCCGGTATGAAAGACGGAAAAGAGGTCAGCTGGCTTCCCTCTTACGGACCGGAGATGCGCGGCGGAACGTGCAACTGCTCGGTCAACATCGACAGCGAACCGATCGGCTCGCCGCTGGTGACCAAGCCGGACATTCTCCTTGCCATGAACCAGCCGTCGTTCGACAAATTCCTGCCGAACGTTGCGCCGGGCGGAACGGTGATCTACGATTCCTCGCTGGTCGAGCCGGACTGCTCGCGTGAGGATATCCGCATTTCCGGCGTTCCCGCGACCGAATTGGCAAACGAAAACGGCTTTGCGAAGCTGGCAAACTGCATCATGCTCGGACATCTCATCCGCGTAACGGAGCTGTTTGACTTTTCGTTCTTCCGCGACAGCATCCGCGCCGCTTCTCCGAAGGCGCGTCCGGAATTGGGAGAAATGAACGCAAAAGCCTTTACCATCGGTTATGAGTATCAAGCCTGACGGTACGGACGTGCCCGTTTGCGGCGTGATCGTCGCCGCGGGAAAAGGAACGAGAATGGGCGGCATCTCCAAGCCGGAGATCCGCCTGGACGGGAAAACGCTGTTTGCACGGGTGCTGACAGCGTTTCTCGGTTCTTGCGTGAAAGAGATCGTGGTCGTCTGCGGGGAAAACCGCGAACGGCTGGAACGCATCGCCGCCGAGCTGTGTCCGCAAAAGCCGGTCCGGTTTTGTTTGGGCGGCAAGGAGCGCGCCGTATCGGTCTATCTCGGCGTCATGCAGGCGGGAAAGGACTGTCCGTTTCTTTGCGTACACGACTGCGCCCGCCCGTTCGTCACGTCGGAGCTGATCGACTCGGTCATCCAAGCGGCAATCCCGACCGGAGCGGCGAGCGCCTGCACGGCGGTGACGGACACGGTGAAGTACGTCGACGAGGAACGGCATACCGTTTACACGCCCAAGCGGGAGCATCTGCTTGCGATCCAAACGCCGCAGGCGTTCCGCAGGGATTTTTACGAGGTCGCTTACGCGCTGTCGCTGAAAAACGCGCAGACGTATACCGACGAAAGCGCTTTGCTGGAGGCGGCGGGCGCAAAGGTCGCCTATGTCAAGACCGACGGCGGCAATAGCAAGCTGACCACGAAAGCGGATCTCGCGCTGGCAAAGGCGCGGCTGTGGCTGGAAAAGCAGGAGGAAAAAGTTTAACATCCTCCTTTTGCAACATACAGGAAAGGATGATAAAATTGACGCGCGTCGGATTCG
>CAYPYA010000025.1:0-9662 GCA_964414775.1 uncultured Ruminococcus sp.
TGCGGGAAACGCTGGACAAATACCAGCTTGCGCTTTGTGAATCCGTTGCGGCGCGCTGTCACGCGAAATTACATATCCGTACCTACATCGGATGAAGTTTTGTTATAGAAAATGGACAAGAAAATATTTGATTCTTCGGAGAAAATTTCATAAAAACCTCTTGTAATTTCCCAATATTTGTTATACAATATTGATCGGTAAAAAAAGTTAGACATAGAAAAACAATATCGGAGGTATTCATTCATGTCTGTAAAAGTTGCTATCAATGGTTTCGGTCGTATCGGACGTTTGGCATTCCGTCAGATGTTCGACGCAGAGGGCTATGAGGTCGTTGCCATCAACGATCTGACCAGCCCGAAAATGCTGGCTCACCTGCTCAAGTATGATACGGCGCAGGGCGGCTTCTGCGGCAAGTTCGGCAAAGAACCGCTCCACACGGTCGAAGCAAAGGAAGATTCCATTGTCGTCGACGGAAAAGAAATCAAGATCTACGCGGAAAAAGACGCGCAGAACTGCCCCTGGGCCGCTCTGAACGTTGACGTCGTTCTGGAGTGCACCGGTTTCTACACCGATATCGCAGACGCAAACAAGCACATCCTTGCAGGCGCGAAGAAGGTCGTCATCTCCGCTCCGGCTTCCAACAAGAAGGATCCCGAGCATTTCGAGCAGCCGAAGACCATCGTTTACAACGTCAACAACAACATTCTGACGACAAACGATAAGGTCATTTCCGCCGCTTCCTGCACCACCAACTGCCTTGCACCGATGGCGCAGGCTCTGAACAATGCCTTCCCCATCGTTTCCGGTATCATGACCACCGTTCACGCTTACACGGGCGATCAGATGATCCTGGACGGTCCGCAGAGAAAAGGCGATCTGAGAAGATCCAGAGCGGGCGCTATGAACATCGTTCCGAATACCACGGGTGCCGCAAAGGCGATCGGTCTTGTCATCCCCGAGCTGAAGGGCAAGCTGATCGGTTCCGCACAGCGCATCCCGACCGCGACCGGCTCGACCACCATTCTGGTTGCCGTCGTCAAGGGTAAGGACGTCACCGAGGAATCCATCAACGCTGCGATGAAGGCGGCTTCCACCGAGTCGTTCGGCTACACGACCGATCCGATCGTTTCTTCCGACGTGATCGGCATGACCTACGGTTCTCTGTTCGACGCGACCCAGACCATGGTTTGCAAGATCGACGACGACACCAGCGAAGTACAGGTCGTCTCCTGGTACGACAACGAGAACTCCTACGTTTCGCAGATGGTCCGCACCATTAAGTATTTCGCAGAGCTTGGCTAAGCCGACCTTTGCGGTCAACAACGAAACGCTGAGACCTTCCGAATGGGCTTGAAAACCCGTTTGAAGAGTCTCAATGAAAACAGGCATCTTCCGTGTTCGGTCGGTGCCTGTTTCCTTTTTGTCCATAAGAACACGTATGTTGCCCTTTGTTTCGGTCAAAACAGCCTGTCTGCGATACGCATTCAGAAAAGAATGTTTAGTAAAAAATTTATTTTCGCAGAATGTCGTTTTCGTATTGACAATCCGAATAAAAAAAGATATACTGAGATAAACAAATTTTCGCCAATCGACAGAACCGACGGAAAGGAACCTATGCAACATGAAAAGACTCCTGACTTCCCTGTTGGCACTTCTCGTGCTGACCTTCCCGCTGTTGGTTTCCTGCGGAAACCAGGAAACAACCGACACCTCATCGAGAGCCGATTCACAGACGACCTCTGAGCAAAATGATTTTCCGCTGGAGAAAAAATTCTTTAACGATCAGGAAATCAAGATCCTGACTCGCAAACAGCATTTCTCACAGCAGTTTGTGCCGAACGAGGAATACAGCGGCTCTGTCATCAACGTCGCCGTCGCCAAGCGGAACGACTACATCAAGGAGCAGTACGGCATCGTCATCACCGTCGAGGAAGTAGATAAGCCGGGCGAATCGATCGTCACCGCGATCAGCTCCAATCTCGACACCTATGACATCGTATGCGACTCCGTTTCGCGCATGGTGCCTCATGTTCTGAACTCCTATTTTTATTCGCTGAACGATCTGTTGGAGCTGGACCGCCCGTGGTGGGATCAGAACGCGAACAACTATCTTACCCTGTCCGACAAGATCTTCTTCGTCGCGGGGGACGCGCTGTTCACGGATGACCTGACGACCGCCGCCGTGGTGTTCAATAAGGATCTCTATGCGGAACGGTATGAGAACCGCTACGGATCGCTGTACGACCTTGTGGAAAAGAAAGAATGGACGTACGACGTGATGTATGAAATGGCAAAGGACTTCGGACGTCCGGACGAAAGCGGCGGGTGGTTGAACGAAAACGCCTACTACGGTATTCTGACAGACGGATATACCGGAGCCACCATGCTGACCAACGGATCGGGTATCGTTTCCGCATCCAAGGACAGTCAGAACAACATCACGCTGAACGTCTCCTCGGAGCGTTCCACCAACGCGTTTTCAAAAGTGTTCGATATCCTGACGGACAAGAGTACAACGCTGTTTGCAGAGCGATTCAATCCGGCAAACTGGAAGATCCTGAACAGCATGTTCATATCCGGTCACGGATTGTTCCGCGTTGCGTACATCAGCGCCCTGCTGGAGGTCAAGGAAAGCCTGGAGGACAACAAGGTGACGCCGGGCATTGTACCGATCCCGATGTACCAAAAGGGACAGGAAGCCTATTATTGCGGCGTCAACGCCTATCAGTCGGACGTTCTCGGAATTCCGGTCACCAACAGCGACCATTTGGAAGCAAGCTGTTATCTGATGGAATTGCTCGGCTATTACAGCGGAAGCGATTCGATGTTCGGAAGCGACAGCGTCAACCACGCGTTCTACGAAACCACGCTCAAGCTGCAATCGGTCACGGACGACCGCGACTCCGAGATGCTGGATCTGATCCGCAACAGCCGCATTTACGATCTCGGCGGTATCTTCAACTGGGGCGGCAGGCTGATCGGTGTGTACAGCTCTTGCATATACCGCAATTCCAACACGTTGATCTCCGATTGGGATGCCATGAAGGTACAAACGGAAACTGCCATGCAGGATACCATCGAAGCATACCAAAGCAGCGTTGCGTAAAAACAAAATGAATACAAAAAGCATGGCTATCGAAGGTGGCCATGCTTTTTTGTGTCC
The DNA here is from genome assembly GCA_964414775.1 of uncultured Ruminococcus sp. Taxonomy (GTDB): domain Bacteria; phylum Bacillota; class Clostridia; order Oscillospirales; family CAG-382; genus Coliplasma. The sequence continues at coordinate 3,164 of CAYPYA010000025.1, forward strand.
CATCGAAACGGTTTTCAAAAAATTTTCGGAAAAGACTTCCCTTTTTGTCATGCAGGTGATATAATATACTGTATTTGTTTTTTCAAAACCGTTTTTGTTCGGAAAGGAATTCCTGTTCATGGATATCATCTCATTGCGAAAGCATCATTGTGTCTATCTGATCGGTATCGGCGGGATCAGCATGTCCGCGCTCGCCATGATCTTACGGGAAAAAGGATATGAGGTACGCGGATACGACCGAACCGAATCCGAAACGGTCGTTTGCCTGCGAAACGCGGGGATCAGGATCTGGCTGGAGGACGACAGGAGCGCGTTTGACGGCGTGGATCTTGTCTGCTACTCCGCGGCGATCCCGAAGGATCATCCGCAAATGCGTATGGCAATGGAATGCGGCGCGGAGATCCTTTCACGAGCGGAGCTGCTCGGCTGCCTCGCCGCGTCCTATTCGCACTCCGTCGCCGTCGCAGGGACGCACGGAAAGTCCACCACCTCCGGCATGCTGTCCCACATCTTTCTGCACAGCGAGCACGCCGATCCGACGGTTCTGGTCGGCGCGGTGCTTCCGGAGCTGTCCTCGACCTACCGTATCGGAACGGATCAGAACTTTATTTTCGAAGCCTGCGAATACAAGGACAGCTTTCTCTCGTTCTATCCGTCCGTCGCGGTCGTTTTGAACATTCAATTGGATCACACCGATTATTTTCACTCCATAGAGCAGATGATCGGTTCCTTCACGCGGTTTCTGCAAAACACCGGCAAGGACGGGATCGGTATCGTCAATGCGGACTGCGAACACAGCATGACCGCCGCAAAGGGCTGTTCGTGCAGATTGCTGACGTTCAGCGCGTCGGGGAACGAAAGCGCGGACTACTGCGCAGGGCAGGTCGATCTTTCCGACGGCTTCGGGGAATTTGACGTATACCGCCGCGGGTCGTTTTTCCTGCATGTCAAATTGCACGTTCCGGGAGAGCACAATATCGCCAACGCGCTTGCCGCCGTCGCCGCCGCGGATGTCGGAGGACTCTCTCCGCAGGAGATCGCCGACGGACTGTCCGGCTACACCGGCGTTTGCAGACGGTTTGAATACCTCGGAGAATGCAACGGTGCGCGCGTCTTTGACGACTACGCGCATCATCCGGACGAGATACGCGCCACACTTGCCGCCGCAAAAGCGATCACAAAAGGGCGCGTCCTCTGCGCCTTCCAGCCGCACAACTATTCCCGCTTGCACGATCTGTTCGACGATTTCTGCACATCGTTCAAGGACGCGGACCTTCTCATCCTCACGAAGCTGTACGCCGCGCGCGAAGCGGCGGGACAGGAGGTATCCTCGGCGTTACTGGCGGAAAAAACCGGAGCGGTCTACATAGAAAACAAGGAGCTGCTCCCCGCATATATACGGCAGGTCGCAAGAGCCGGAGACACCGTTCTCATCATGGGAGCGGGCGATATCGGAGAAGTCTCGAAAAAATTCAAAAAAACCGCAAAAATCTCTTGACAAATCAAAAAAAATATAGTATATTAAATTGTTCGTGAACTGATGTATGATTTTGGAGGTGTATCAATATGGCAAAATGCAGTATTTGCGGAAAGGGTCTTTCCTTTGGACATAACGTTTCTCACTCGGAAAGAAGAACCGGAAGAACATGGAAGGCGAACATCCGTAAAGTCAATGCGGTTGTCAACGGGTCTAAGAAGAAGATCGCCGTTTGTTCCCGCTGTCTGAGAAGCGGTAAGGTTACGAGATCCGTATAAAGTCCGAAAAGCATCAACAAAAAGGAGCTGTTCTTTGCAGAACAGCTCGATTTTTTATGATAAAACGGTCAGCGGTAATATTTCATCGCAGGGTTTCATGTTCGAGCGAAGAAATCCGCTTTTGATATTCTTCCCGAAGCATGGCGAATTCCAGAACCGTACGGTACGCACCCTTGACCGCAAGCGCGTCGATATGCCTTCCCTCCTGCCGAAACCCATGCCGCAAGGCAAAGCGGACGGACGGCTCGTTTCCGTCCAGAATGCGCAAGACCGCCCGGTGCGCTTCCAGAACCCCGAACGCAACATCAAGCACCGCGTCAAACGCCTCGTCCATATATCCGCACCCCCAATAGGACGGGTTCAGTACATAGCCCAATTCACAGCTCTCGTTGGCAAGATCCACGGAAGTAAAGCCGCAGGTGCCGATGACCTTTCCGGTATCCGACAGCGTGACGCCCCAATCGGAATGCAGTCCTTTGCGATAGCGCTTCTGCATATAATCCAGATATCCCTGCGTTTCGTGCAGGTTCAGATGAGGCGTCCAGAGCAGGTATTTCGGGACGTCCTCACGGGAAGCATATTCGTTGACATCATAGACGTCCGCGCTGCGCAGCCGACGAAGCAGAAGCCGCTTTGTACGCAGCTCCGGAAGATCGGAAAACAAACGTCTGTACTGTAAATCGTTCATGCTGATGACCGTTCCTTTTCAGAGTCTTCCCTATCATACCACATTTTTTTCAATTATGCAACATCCATAGTTTTTTAACAAGATATTTATTGATAGATACCTTGACAAAAAATGAAAACTATTGTATAATGAAAACAATCTTGCATTGTTGCAACTTTACCTTGAGGAGGTTTGTTTATGCGCAACCGTTTTCTTTGCCTGCTTTTGGCATTGATTCTGACTCTGCCGCTGATCTTGGCGTCCTGTTCTTCGGAAACGGAGTTGGAAGTAGAGGCCGCTCCGGTCTATACCCTTTACTGCATCACCGGAGAAACGACAACGCCCCAGGCAATCACACAGATCGAGTATGAGCTGAACCGCACGCTGTTTTATCGGATCGGTTCCATCGTCAAGCTGGTCATGGTCACCGCAGACGAATATCAGGAGCTGATCGAATCCAAACAGCAGGAAGTACAGGACTATCTGGACGGTCTGATCACCTATGACACCAGCGAGGGCGGCGAAAGCGCAGAAAACAACGAAGGCGCGACGAACTCCGAAAGCAGCGGAAAGACCACAAGCGGAGGCAAAAAGCAATCGCTGGTCAATACCGCAAAGCTTTCGCAAAACGCGATCGACGCAGGGCACGAGGTCATGTCCGGCGAAGCCATTCTGAACGATCTTGAGAACGGAATCGAGATCGAATTGGAGTGCCCGCGTTTGGATCTGTTTCTTGTCGCGGATTACGCTTCCTATCTGAAAATGGCGGAAAACAAAGAGCTTGCCGCTCTGGATACGGTTCTGAGCAACGAGGCGAAGGAGATCACCAGTAACGTACACAGATCGTTTTTCAATGCGGCGAAGGTCGGAAACAAAACCTACGGCGTTCCCTGCAATACGATCATCGGTGAGTACACCTACCTTGTGTTCGATAAGGACATCATGGAGCAGACCGGCATTGCGCAGGAGACCCTGCTGAGCTTAGAGGATCTGGAAGACTATCTTGCGCTTGTCAAGGAAAACTGCCCCGAAGCCGTTCCGCTTGCCAACTCGGTCACACCGCCCATGTTCTCCTATATGTTTGAGGACGGTTTTGTCTCCTATGTAAACGATAATGGATTCGTGCGTCCCACCTACAGCGACAGCAGCGTCAACAGCTACTTCACCATGATGACCCGTTACAGCGCATTGGGCTATTTTGAAAATGCCGAAGGCAAGACCGGCGAGGACGGCGACGTTCCGTTCGGAGCCAAGTTCATCAGCGGCACCAAGGCGGAAATGGAAGCGCTTGCGGAAAAGAACGGATATGTTTTCAACCAATACAGCGCACCGGTCGCGACCAGCGAAAACAGCATTGACAGCATCTACTGCCTCTCCGCCTTGTGTCCGGAAAGCTGGCAGACAGCCGCCATGGAGGTTCTGACCGAGCTGTTCACGGATCCCGCTTTGCAGAATACGTTCCTGTACGGCATCGAAACGGTTCATTACCGTCTGGACAACAATCAGGTCACACGTCTCAATCAGGACTATATGATGAATTACGCGCACACCGGGAACTGCTTCATCGCATACACCGATAAGGACGCGGGCGATCCGATCAACAAATGGGAGGACGCGCGCAAGCAGAACATCGACGCGCGTGAGTCCAAGACCATCGGGTTCACGTTCATTCCGGAAGAATTTGTGTTCGGAACGGTCAAGGGTGAGGACGGAGAAGACAAGGAATGGAGTCTGTCCGAGCCGAACTATCAGGAAATTCTTTGGAACATCGTTCAGCCGCACTATGAAAAGCTGATGAACGGAACGGCGGTCCCGTTCGATTATCAGCAGGAAGCAAACACCGCGAGAGAAACCGCTATGCAAAGCATAAAGGACGAATTGCTGGAAACCTACCAGATGCGCTTGCAGGCCAGCTATACCGCCAATGTGAAGGACGAGATCGTAAGCGCACAGGGAGAGCGGTTCCGTGCAGCGGCGCTTGCGGAGACCAAGGATGAGTTGGTGAACGCATTCAGCAGCAACTCCCGCAAGAAGAAGCTCAGAGAGGCTTTGTCGGAAGAAAACCCGGACGCATCGGAAGATGAAATCGAGTCCTTGCTGGAGCAGGTCCTGAACGACAAGGACACCCTCTGGGAAAAATACCGTACCGTCGTTCGTAAGGAAAGCCAATGGGAGGAGGCGCTCGAATCCGGCTATCAGGCGTTGCTGGACGAGGCCATCGAGCAAAGGACGCAAGCCATTCTGAGCAGTTCCGAATATTTGAGAAAGCTGAACGCGATCCCCTCGTCGCAGGAATTCTTAGAAGAATACAACACCACCGTGGAATTGGAAGTGGAGGATGTTGTTCGTCAGACGGTGGATACCGCACTTTCCAATCAGATCAAGGAATACTGTGACGGGCTCATTGCGGAATGCGAAACCGCGTTGCAAACTGCCATCGACCAATTCGCGAAGGAATACAGCGACGCGATGCAGGAGTTGTTCCGTCAGGGTATCTACAATCAGATGAAGCTTCAATTCCGCGATGCGTCGGAGACGGATCTGAATCGGTATACGCAGGATTGGATGGATTTCATCGAGGTAAATGCCGAAGCGGACAGCTCCAAGCTCGATTCTTCCATGAGACGCTTGATCTCCTCTCAATATCCGGATCTGGACGAGGAAGCCGCAAAGAGCAAGCTGACCGAACTGTATAAGCTGTATGAAGAAACGTTCCTTCCGCTCTACACCAACGCGTACAACAAGGAGTTGACCGCGCTGTGCGAGATCGGGTATGCAGACGAATCTTCGATGAAGAAATTCGGCACGAAAACAGAAGAAGACTCCGCAGGAGACGGCGAAACGTCCGGCAGCACGTCCGAAGCAACGACAAGTGCCGCAACAAGCGGTACGGAATCCGGTGACGGATCGGGCGGTACGACGGAAGAGCCCGGCGAAGAACCCGGTGATGAGCCGGCCCCCGGTCAGTACAAATCATATTTTGAATTTGTACTCACCGTGAAGTTCCAGGAACCCTATTACGCGCAGTTTGGTTCTCCCGAACCCAATCGATAAAAGCGATTCGATAGCCAACGGATACGATCATCCGTTGGCTATTCTTTTGTAAAGCGAAAACAGAGCCGGCAGATCAAAAATCTGTCGGCTCTGTTTGGTTCGTTCGAAATCAGTTCGTTTGAAATTGGTTCGATTGAAATCGGTTCGTTTGAAAAGTCGGAGTCTGCACTTCCCGCTTCAAGGTAATACCATGAGAACCCGTTTCAATCCTTGAAGAAAGCCTGTGCGCATTGATACATCGCGTAAATATCCGCTTTCGCGGCAAGCTCGATCGGTGCGTGCATGGACAGCAACGGAACGCCCACATCCACAACGTCGATACCGAACTTGGCGATATCGCAAGCGACCGTACCGGCGCCGCCCTGATCGACCTTTCCGTATTCACCGGTCTGCCATGCGATCCCGTTTTCATCCAGAATGCGGGTCACGCGGGACATCAGTTCTGCCGTCGCGTCCGAGCAGCCGCTCTTTCCGCGCGCTCCGGTATATTTGGAAACCACGACGCCGTTTCCGAGGTAGCAGGAGTTGCCCGCTTCATAAGCGTCCGCATAGTTGGGGTCATATGCGCCGCCGACATCCGCGGAGATGCAGACCGAGTTGCGGAACGCTTCACGGTCGCAAACCTTTGCATCCGCACACAGATCACGCAAGAACGACGCATACGCCTCGCTGCGCAGCCCCGTCACGCCCTCCGAACCGATCTCCTCCTTATCCGCCAAAAATACCGCGCAGGTATGCTTCGGTGTGCCCAACTCAGTCAGCGAACGCAACGCGGGATAGGCGCAGACCTTATCATCCTGCCCGTAAGCAGCGATCATACTTTGATCAAAGCCGACAATACGGGACTTTTGCGCAGGGACTGCGCAAAGCTCCGCCGTCGCGAAATCCCGCTCCTCCATGCCATAACGTTCGTGCAGCAAGGAAAGCACACGCAGTTTCACGCCGTCCTCGTCGTCAAACGGCAGCGAACCGTTGATCAGGTTCAGCGTTTCGCCGGAGATGACATCCGTTGCTTTTTTGGAT
>CAYPYA010000026.1:0-3134 GCA_964414775.1 uncultured Ruminococcus sp.
ATAGTCGCAGATCAATTCACAGCGCAGGCGGCCGTCCGTCAGCGCTTCCCCCACAACGCCCGGCTCGCGGTGCTGAAACGGACGCATCGCGTTGTAGACGTGGGTCACCTGATTCGCCCCCGCGTTTGCCGCGGCAAGCGCTTGCTCGTACGTCGCGTCCGTATGCCCGATAGACGGGTTTGCCCCCGCGAACAGGATGTCCTCGATCAATTCCAACACGTTCGGCAATTCCGGCGCGATCGTGATCGAACGCAGCAGCCCTTCGCAAGCGTTTACATATTCCGCAAGCGACTGCTTCGAGGGAGCGGAAAGGTTCTCCGGCACCATGGAGCCGATGCGTTTCGGGGAAAGGAACGGCCCTTCCATGTTGATGCCCGCCAGCTTTGCGCCGTTCGGACGGCGGGAAGTTTCCTTTTTGATGTTGCGAATGGCGGCAAGAAGCCGTTCGCGGGGCAGACAGCGGACCGTCGGAACGACCGTCGTCGTTCCGTTTTTTGCCAGATACTCCGTTCCGCGGTCGAATTCCTCATCGGCGGAAGCGAATTCCGTTCCGAAACAGCCGTGGTTGTGCGTGTCCACCAGTCCGGGAACGACACTGCAGCCGGAGATGTCCCATTCTTGGTCTGCTTTCGGGAGATGCTGTCCGATGGCTTGGATCTTTCCGTCCCCGATCAGCAGATCGCCGCTTAGCAGTCCGACCTTTTCGGTCAGGATCTGCCCGCCTTTCAAAAGCAATGTCATCAATTTATTGCACTCCTATTTGACCCAGCATGCGGTGTAGATTTTCCATGCTGATCTCGATTGCCGTGAGGTTGTCCTCGATCCCCTCGAATTCCAGCGAATAGTATCCGTTGTAGCCGGATGCGTGAATGATCTGTAAGCATTGGAACGTCGGAACGTCCCCCTGTCCGAAAATGGTCGCGCGGCGGTAGTTTCCCGCCCGCGTGCGGTTCCAGCCCCTGCCGGGGTCGGGCAGCATTCCGCTTCGCAGAAACGCGTCCTTGACGTGTACGTGCCTGATCAGGGGCAGCAGCTTGGAAACGGAAACCGCGCAGTCCTCATCGACGCCGCCGAAGTTTCCGATGTCGCAAAGATAGCGGTAGTTCGGGTGATCGACCGCCGCAAAGACGGCAAGCATCCGTTCCGCGTCCTGCACGATGCGCCCGTGATTTTCCGAACAGGTCATGACCCCCTTGCTTTGCGCGTAGGCGGCGACTTCGCGGATGGCGGGTGCGACGACGGGAAGGACCGCCGCAAAGGTGCGCGGACCGTCGTAGCCCTCGTAGAACGCGCCCGTCACGTCATGCCGCATCAGCTTGATCCCGCAGGCGGCGGCAAGATCGACGTGCCGCTTGACCCGTTCGACCTCCGCGTCCGTGTCCCTTTGGAAGAAGTTTGCGCCTGTCGTGTAAATGGGCGTTTCCAGTCCCATCGCTCTCGCTTCGTCCGCAAGGTTCATCCAGAAGTCGGCAAGGTCGCTCTTACCGTCCGGCGCGCGATCGTCCACGACGAATTCCACGCCGGAGCAGCCAAGCTCCTTACATTTTTCCAGAATGCCGGAATAGGTGATCTGCCCGCTCTGTACGGCGCGCCAAAAGCTGTATGTGCTGATACAGGTTTTCATCAGAGTACGATCTCCTTTTTCTGTGCCGCGGATTCGTAGATGGCGTCCAGCATCCGCTGCATGGTGACCGCCTGCTCGATCGGGTAGCGGGTGGGCTTGTCGTTTTGCACGCAGTCCGCGAAATGCGTGATCTCCGCAAGGAAGCGGTCATTGTCTCCGATGGCGACCCTGTCGTCGCTGAGATACCCCTCACGCTCTCCGAAAATCGTCATGGAGGACAAATCCGCTCCCGCCTTTGATCCGAACAGCTGCGTGTCGCTGTGCGCGACCCCGTTGATCGCCCAGGAGGCTTCAAACATCAGCATCGCGCCGTTGGCGAAGTGGATCACGCCCGCACCCATGTCCTCGGTGTCAAATTGATTGTCGGGGCAGGGCGTTCCCTTCCAGCGGTCCACGCCCTTGGTTTGGTAGTTTCCGATGTGGTAGGAGGTGAACGCACTGACGCGCGTCGGTTGGGGACAGCCCATCATGTACCACGCCGCGTCGATGCCGTGTACGCCGATGTCGATCACGGGTCCGCCGCCGGCGGTCTTTTTGTCGGTGAACCAGCCCGAGGGCGTTCCTCTGCGGCGAATGTAGCTGGTTTTCGCATAGTAAACGTCCCCGAATTTGCCGGATGCGATCTGATCGTGCAGGTATTCGTTCTTGACGCCGAACCGCCCCGGAACGGCAAGGAAGAATTTGACGCCCGCCTTCTCCACCGCTTCCCGAACGGCGGCGGCGCATGCGTCAGACACCGTCAGCGGCTTTTCGCACAGAATGTGCTTTCCCGCGTTTGCGGCGGCAATGGCGACGGGCGCGTGTCCGTTGTTCCAGGTGCAGATGTCCACCGCTTCGATGTCGGCGTCGGAAAGCATTTCCTCCACCGAACCGTATACGTTTGGAATACCGAACTTCTCCGCGGCTGCCTGCGCACGTTCCTTGTTCAGGTCCGCGATCGCAACGACGCGTGCGTTCTCACACTTTGCATAGGCGGGCAGGTGGGCGTTGCAGGCGATATTTCCCGCGCCGACCATACCGATTTTTACTTTTTCCATACGTTTTTTATCTCCTTGCTATGTGTTTTATGCATGTGCAGTATAACACATTCTTTTTCGGATTGCAATATTGACAAACGGGAAATATTGGGATAAAATAAAAAAGAAACAAAATGGGAGAGGTGCGGAAATGTCATTGCCTGCCAAGCGCGAAACGGATCGGGAAAACCGGATGGATTGCGAGCATTGCGTGTTTTTCTGCTATGATGAGGAAGCGGACGAGGAGCTTTGCAATCTGTATTTGGATGAGGACGAGCAATTGCGCTTTCTGACTTCCGAAAGCCGCGCCTGTCCGTACTTTCAGCTGTATGACGAGTACAAAACGGTCAGGAAGCAAAACTGAGAAAAGGAATGAAGTTTGAAACATAAATGTTTCAAACGATAAGTTTTGTGGCTTGAACGTCAAACAACGACGTTCATTTCGCTTCGCGAAACCGCCAAAAACTTACGTGTTAGGCAAGAAAGGGCATGGT
>CAYPYA010000027.1:0-3592 GCA_964414775.1 uncultured Ruminococcus sp.
TTGCTGTACCTCTCGCGTCGGCGTGTCGTAATGATAATCCAGACCGATCTCCCCGATCGCGACCACCTTCGGGTGCGAAAGCAGCGATTCGATCCAATCCGTTTGCAGCTGCTCGGCATGCTCCGGATGGATCCCGACCGCCGCGTAAACGTTTTCATGCGTTTGTGCGAGCCGTAAAGCGGTAAGGGAGCTTTCTCTGGAACAGCCGATGCTGACGAACCCGCTCACGTTCTGCTCGGCAAACAGCTTTTCCAACAGTTCTTCCCGATCCGAATCGAACGCCCCGTCGTCGTAATGCGTGTGGGAATCGAACATCAGCGGACCCTGCTTCCTGCCGGAACGGAGCCGTCAACGAATACGACGTTTGCTTTTCCGTCGTGACTTGCCGCTAAGATCATTCCGTTGCTTTCCACCCCGCACAGCTTGGCGGGCTTCAGATTGCTCACGAGGATCAGCTTTTTGCCGATCAAATCCTCCGGCTTGTACCACGCGGCGATGCCGGAAACGATCTGGCGCGTTTCGCTTCCCAGATCGACGGACATTTTCAATAATTTGTCCGTTTTCTCGATCGGCTCGCAGGAAAGCACCTGACCGACGGTCAATTCCACCTTGGAAAAATCCTCGATACCGATCGGTTCGAGCGGCAGATCTTCTTTTTGCTTTTTCGGTTCTTGCTGTTTGGCAGCCTTTTGCGCTTGCTTGCGCTCCTTTGCGATCTGCTCCAAGAACTTCTTTTCGTCGATGCGGGAAAACAGGATCGGCGCTTCCCCGAGGACACGGTCGGTGCAGGCGTAACGGTAGGAGAAATCTCCGTCGCAAAGCTCAGACTGCTCTGCTTGGATGATCTCGTTGATACGCGCCGCCGCGTCGGGCATGAACGGCGTCAGCATCACGGTGCAAAGACGAATGCTTTCCGTCAGATTCGCCATCACGTCGGCAAGCGCGTCCCGCTTGTCCGGATCCTTCGCCAATGCCCAGGGCGTCGTTTCGTCGATATACTTGTTGCAGGCGCGCAAAGCCACAAAGACCTGTTCGATCGACTCTGCCGCGCTGTACTGCTCCATCAGGCTGTACGCTTCGCTCAGCTTGCCGCTGACCGTCTGCTTCAGAACGGTCGCGGGAGCGTCGTCCGTTTTGCCGCAGGCGGGAATACGTCCGTCAAAATACTGCCGGATCATCGCGCAGGTGCGGGAAACAAGGTTCCCCAGCGTGTTGGCAAGATCGGCGTTGAACCGCTTCACCACCGCTTCGTAGGTGATGCTTCCGTCGTTATAGAAGCCCATTTCGGACAGCAGATAATAGCGTGTCGCATCCAGCCCGATCTTCTGGATCAGCTCGTCTCCGTAGATGACGTTTCCTTTGGATTTGGACATTTTGTCCTCGCCGAACAACAGCCACGGATGCCCCAGCACCTTTTTCGGCAGCGGAAGCCCCAGCGCCATCAGGAAGATCGGCCAGTAAATGGTGTGGAACCGCACAATGTCCTTGCCGATGACGTGCAGATCGGCGGGCCAGAGGTTTCCAAACTGCTCTGACGGCTGTTCCGGATCGTATCCGATCGCGGTGATATAGTTGTTCAGCGCGTCAAACCACACGTAGACCACATGCTTTTCGTCAAACGGAACGGGGATGCCCCAGTTGAAGCTGGAACGGGAAATGCACAGATCCTGCAGGCCGGGCTTCAAAAAGTTGTTGAGCATTTCGTTCCTGCGGGAAGCGGGGACGATGAAATCCTCATGCTCCTCGTAGTAGCGGATCAGCTGATCGGCATACTTGGACATTTTGAAAAAGTATGCTTCCTCCTGCTTGCGGACAACGGGTCTGCCACAGTCGGGGCAGCAGCCGTCCTTCAATTGGGAATCCGTCCAGAAGGACTCGCAGGGGGTGCAGTAATTGCCTTCGTAGGAGCCTTTATAGATGTCTCCCTGCTCGTAAAGCTTTTTGAACATGTGCTGTACGGAACGAACGTGTTCTTCGTCCGTGGTGCGGATGAAATGGCTGTAGCTGATATGGAACGAATCCCAGATGCCCTTGATCGTTCCGGAGACCTCGTCCACATACGCTTGCGGCGTCATGCCTCTTTTTTCGGCTTCCGACTGGATCTTCTCACCGTGTTCATCCGTTCCGGTCAGAAAGAAAACGTCGTATCCCTGCATTCGCTTGAACCTCGCGATCGCGTCGGCAAGAACCGCTTCGTATACGTTGCCGATGTGCGGCTTGCCCGAAGCGTAGGCGATGGCGGTGGTCAGATAAAACGGTTTCTTCATTTGAATGAGCCTTCTTTCCTTATATATTCATATCGTTTGCATATCGTTTGGTTTGCTTTTTCTGTTTTTGTTGCGTTCGCGCAGTCCCGCAAAGAAATCGGATAACAGTCCGGCGCACTCGTTTTCCAGAACACCGCCGGTGACTTCGTAAGAATGATTGAACGGATAGTCCTGCATCTGCATGACGCTTCCGTAAACGCCCGCCTTTTTGTCGTAACAGCCGAATACCAAGCGCGACAGCCGCGCGTTGACGATCGCACCGGCGCACATCGGACACGGCTCCATCGTCACATACAGGGTGCAGCCCTCCAGCCGCCATGCCCCCAATTCCTTACAGGCGCGGTCGATCGCGACGATCTCTGCGTGCAGCAGGGCGTTTTTCTTGCTTTCCCGCATATTCCGCCCGCTTGCGATGACAAGTCCGTCCTTGACCACCAGCGCGCCGATGGGAACTTCTCCGGCTTTTGCAGCTGCCTTCGCCCTTGCAAGCGCCTGTTTCATAAAATGCGTGTCCGTCATACCAAATAGAAATAGAGGAGCCAAAGCAGAACGGCGTAGCAGGCGATCAGCAGGTACAGGGTCGGATTCAGAAACACCTGCTTAGCGACCGTGCGCCCCGGCGGAAGCGCGCGCTCCTGCGGCGTTTTGCGGCGGACCTTCCGCTTTTTGGAGCAGACGGCTCCGTAAATGATCGCGGATATGATCGCGCATGCGGCGGTAATCAGGAGGCAGCTGCTCAGAATCATGTTCATTTCTCCCGTCGGATGCATGGCGCTTTGATAACCGACGACACAGGAGATCAGGTTGTTCGTGAAGTGAAGCAGCACGCCGAACCAGATCGAGCCGGTGCAGAGGTACGCATACCCCACGAACAGCCCGAAGCCGAACGCGAAAACGGATTGTGCGGGATTCAGATGCATCAGCCCGAACACCGCCGCGCTGATCAGGACCGCTCCCGTCGAGCCGACGGCAGTACGCAGATGCCTCAGCATCATGCCTCGGAACAGCCATTCTTCGAGAAGCGCGGGCAGGACCGCGATGTTGACGACATACAGCAGCATCCCGACCGTTGTGAACGGTAAGGGTCCGGCCTGCCGTATGAACGGTGCCAGCACTTCTGACAAGAGCATCTGCACCGCAATGTTCAGCAGATACAGCAATCCGATCGTCATGATCAGGTACAGGATCGGAAGCCGCGGCGTGTCCAGCGGTCCGGAGAGCGCACGGAACGGATTCTTCCGAACCAGAAGCGCGAAGACGAAAATACACGGCAGCGTCAGAATGAAATATAAAAGCATGTCCAGGCAGACCCATTGCCATTCTAC
>CAYPYA010000028.1:0-7167 GCA_964414775.1 uncultured Ruminococcus sp.
ACCACCAGCCCGTCGTCCTCCATGTCCACCAGCGTCATCAGGATCGCGTCCGCTTGCCGGCCGTCGGGGTTGCCGTTCTGCCGCAGATGCTCGCAAAAGCGCAATGCGGTCTCGTAACGGTGATGCCCGTCCGCAATGAACAGCTGCTTGTCCGCAAACGCCCTGCATATGGCGTCGATCTCCTCCTTCTGCCCGATGCGGCGCAGCGAATGCGTGACCCCCTCGCCGTCCGTAAAGCGCACAAGCTCGTCCAGCGCGTACGCTTTTTCGATGTGCTTACGAATTTCCCCGCTCCCGTCGCGGTAAAGCGAGTAGACCGACGAGAAATTACAGCCCGTCGCGCACATCAGCTCGAACCGGTCCTGCTTCGCGCCCGAAAGCGTGTCCTCATGCGGCAGGATCACGCGTTCGGAAAACGGGACCAGCCCCACAAGACAGACCAGCCCGTCAAACGCGTACTCCTTCCCGTCGACGCTGAATTCCTCGCGGTAGAGATAGATGCTCTCCTGCGTCTCCTGCTCCAGAATGCCGTCTGCCAGCCATTGCTCCAACAGCGCCCCGGCGTTCTGATAGCGGTTCTCCCCGATCGGCTTTTCCAATCGGATCAGATTGTACGGATTTGCCCTGCAAAGCGACTCGTATTCCCGCTCGTCCACAATATCATACGGCGGACAGACGCAGCTTTCCAACGCTCCCGCCTTCTCCGTGTACCGCAATGCCTTGATCGGTCTGATCTCTGCCATAACGTTATCCCTCTCTTTTCAGCTTTGCGTAGCTGCCCATGATGCGCTTGACGCTCCCGCTGTCAAACTGAATTTCGTACAGCGTGTCTCCGCCCATGTCCTTCGCCGAAAGGATCTCTCCCGCCCCGAAAAAGGGATGGCAGATCCGCTCTCCCGCGCCGAACCGCTCCGAAACGCGTTTTTCCTCCCGCTGTACCGTGTGCGCCGTCACGCCCGCGAACGCCTTTGCCGCCCGCTCCCGACGCTCGGCATACGACTCACCATACGACTCGTCGTACGAGCGCGCGCCCATGCCCGCGCCGTACTCCCGTTCGCGGCTTACGATATCGCAATCCTGCTCCGGAAACTCCGACAGGAAGCGGGACGCGACCCTCGCTTCCGTCCTGCCGTACAGCATGCGCGACGCGCAATGGGTGACGACCAGCTTGCGCTTGGCGCGGGTGATCGCCACATACGCCAGCCGCCGCTCCTCCTCGACGCCCCCCTCCGTCACCGCCTGCATGCTCGGGAACAAGCCGTCCTCGAACCCGATCAGGAACACGACCGGAAACTCCAGTCCCTTGGACGCGTGGACCGTCATCAGCGTCACCGCGTCCTGCCCTTCCTCCAGCGTGTCCACGTCCGACACCAACGCCATTTCCTCCAAAAACGCGTTCAGCGTCGGGCTTTCCGCCGTCTCCTCAAACTGCTGTACGGTGGAAAGGAGCTCGCGGACGTTCTGCTCGCGCTCGTGGCTCTCGTCCCCGTCCGCCTCCGCCTCCTCGGAAAGGAAGCGCAGATACCCGCTGACGTCCAGAATGTACTGCACCGTCTCCTTCAGCCCATGCTCCGCGGAAAACTCCCGCATGGAACGTATCAAAGACGTAAAGCCCTGCAATTTCGATGCCGACTTGACAAGCGAAGGATACATATCCGCGTTCGACGCGATCTCGAACAGGCTTTTCCCCTCGCTTACAGCAAGCTCCTCCAGCTTGGAGACCGTCGTATCCCCGATCGAACGCTTCGGAACGTTCAGGATGCGCTTCAAACGCACCGGATCCGACGGGTTCGCCACGACCGACAGGTACGCGATCACGTCCTTGATCTCACGCCGCTCGTTGAACCGCAATCCGCCGCAGATGCGGTACGGGATCCGATTCTTGACCAGCATCTGCTCGATGTTGTTGGAAAGCGCGCCCATACGGTACAAAACGGCGAAATCCCCGTACCGATGCTCCCCCGATGCGACCTGCTTTTTGATGCTCGAAACCAGCAAAGCGGACTCCTCCGCCTGCGTCTGCGGGTTCTCGACGGTGATCAGCTCCCCGTCCCCCGACGCGGTCCAGAGGTTCTTCCCTTTTCTTCCCAGATTGTGCGAGATCACCGCGTTTGCGGCGGACAGGATGTGTCCGGTCGAGCGGTAGTTCTGCTCCAAACGGATGACCCTGACGTTCCGCAGTGCCTGATCGAATTGCAGAATGTTCTCCACCGTCGCCCCGCGGAAGCTGTAAATGGACTGGTCGTCGTCTCCAACGACGCAGACGTTCTGCTTTTCCCCCGCCAAGAGCAGGACCAAACGGTTCTGCAGCGGGTTGGTGTCCTGGAACTCGTCCACCAGAATGTAATCAAACTGCCGCCGATAGATCTCCAGAACGTCCGGGCATTCCCGGAAAAGCCGCTCGGTCAGCATAATTAAATCGTCAAAATCCAAAGCGTTGGCGTTCTTCAGCTCCGTCTGATACGCCTTGTATACCTTTTCGACGTCCGCCATGCGTGCGTCATAGTTGCCTGTATTCTTGATATCCTCCAGCTCGTCGGGGGTCAGCCCGCGCTCCTTCTGCTTGGAGATCAGCCCCATCATCGCCTTGACGGACAGCAGCTTTTCGTCGATGCGCTTTTGCTTCATGATCTGCGCAATGACCTTTTTGACGTCCTCCGTGTCGTAGATCGTGAAATCCCCCGTGTACCCCAGCCGATCGATGAATCGGCGCAGAATGCGCACGCAGACGGAATGGAACGTCCCCGCCCAGATCTCGCGGGAGCGGTCTCCCAGCAAGGTGGACAACCGTTCCTTGAACTCGTTGGCGGCTTTATTGGTAAAGGTGATGCAAAGCACGCGGTAGGGCTGAGCGGGCTGTACGGCAAGCCGCTCCAGCACCGAGCGGATGTGCGCGCGCGAGCCGCCGTCCGCTTCGCAGAGAAGCGGGTACAGCTCCTTTGCGTCCGGCGGAAGCTCTTCGCTCTGCCATGCGTTCCCGAACAGGATCAGATTGCCGATCCGATTGACCAGCACGGTGGTTTTGCCCGAACCCGCGCCCGCCAGAACCAGCAAAGGCCCTTTCACGCAGGCGACCGCCTGCTTTTGCGGCTGATTCAGGAATTGATAGTACTGTGCAAAAAGCGCGCGCTTCTTTTCGAGGAAGTCGTTTTCCCAAGCGTCCTGCCGCATATCCGTGCAAGTCACTCCCTTTCGGTTTGATTTTTTCATTATATATCAATTGAAGAAAAAAATCAATCCCAATCGCTTGGTTTTTCACGTTTTTTTGCTTCGGGCATTGCAATTTTTCTGTTCGTGTGATAGAATATAGACATCGGATATTTGCCGCAGGCAAATATGCTGCCGCCGCGCCGATGCCCGGCATAAGCGAAAGCCGAAACGGCGGTATAAAATACATACGGAAAGGTCTTGTGAACATGAGGAAACACCGCATTCTCGGCAACATGCTGCTGCTTGCCGTCTGCCTTACCCTGCTGCCGTTCTCGCTGCTTGCACAAACGGTAAACGCGTACGGACAAGCGGACGGAAAGCTGATCATCACGCACATCAACGTCCCCAACAGCTATGAGGGGGCGGGCGTCATCATTTCCGGCACGACCAACCAAACGGTCGGCGCACAGGGAAACTATCTCTGGTGGAAGGTGCTGATCTTCGACTGGGATGCCGCGCAAGGCTGCTTTACCCTGAAGGAAAAGAATCTGAAGGCCGACGCAAACGCCGATAAGAGCAATATGCAGATCCCGAAGAACGGCTTTGCCTACGCGGTGTGCGTCGGAAACGACTATTCCGCAAGCGGCGGCATCAATTACATCACACAGCGGATGAAGGACTGCTATTCCTTTGTGGATTCCATCAAAGTGGGCGAGAAGGCGTACCTGTACGGCACCTCACTTGCCGACGGAAGGATCCAGAACAACGGAAAGCTTTGGTACGCGTCGGACTTTGAAAGCAGCTCCTACATCAAAATCGGTCAGCCGGTCGCGGGCGAGACCGCCTATGACCCGACCAACGCGGACGCGACCTCGATCCAAACCGTGATCAAGCCCAACCACGTCAACGACCGCCACTACCAGCAGCAGGACTGCAACCTGTTCACCCCTGAATTCGGCAAGTATGCCCAGGCAAACGGGGATTTCGCCTGGTGGACCTGTGCGGTGTTCAGCTGGGACGCGTCGCAGGAATGCTATGTGTGCATCGCGACGGACGCCAACGTCGGCAACGGCTGTGCAAAATCCGCTCCCATCCCGCCGAACGGGTTCGTGCTGATGGACTGCGCTTCGTCATACGGAACGGATATCCAATCCATGAAGGTCGGCGATCACGTCTACCTGTATCAGGACGGGTCTTCCTATGAGATCGCCGTCAAAAACCCGCTGAAGGGGAAAAAGCAGAAAACGCCCGAAAACGCAGACAAGCAATTGGCCTCTCCCGTGATCAAGGGTCTGAACGAGCAGGGAAAGCTGTACCTGAAGCAGGGCGAGTCCGTGACCTGGGACGCGGTGGACGGCGCGACGGGCTATTCCGTCACGGTCGTGCGCTCCTCCCCCAACCCGATCGGCACGCTTTTGACACAGCCGCAAACGGTCACGAAGCCGTCTCTGACCCTCGACCCCGCCGTTTTGAAAAGCGGAGCGGTCTGTACGCTGTACGTCACCGCCGAAGCGAACGGGAAATGCCCCTCCAAAACCGTCGCCGTAAGGCTGATCTGCCTGACCGAGGGCGCGGTCAACAGCCCCTACCGCAATAAGACCGTCGTCGCGTTCGGGGATTCTCTGACCGCCCGCGCGGGCTGGGTCTCCATGATGGAAAGCAGGATCGGAACGGAAGTGATCAACGCGGGCGTCGGCGGCGATACGTCCGTCAACGGCAAGGCGAGATTCCAAAAGGACGTGCTGGACCGTAAGCCTGACGTCGTGCTGGTCTGCTTCGGCATGAACGATCAGGCGGCGAAAACCAATCAAAACAACGAGCCGAACGTCTCTCTGGATACCTACAAGGAAAATCTGACCTTCTTCATCACCGAATTGAAAAAGATCGGTGCGGAGGTGGTGCTGATCACGCCGCACGACCCCTATGCGGGCGAGGGCTATTACAAGCCCGGCGAGTACGGACTGAACTACGCGCACGGCAATATGGCGCAGTTCTGCGACGCCATCCGTCAGCTTGCAAAGGATCATGGCTGCGCCCTGATCGACGTCAACCAAGCCGCTAAGAAACAAGACCCGAAAACCATTATGGCATATGGAGACGGCATCCACCAGTCGCCCGACGGACACACCTTCTGGGCGGAAACGGTGTCCTCTTATCTGCTGTCCAACGCCCCGTCCGATCCGACAGACCCGTCCGACCCGTCCGACCCGACCGATCCGTCCGACCCGACTGATCCGTCCGAACCGACAGACCCGTCCGACCCGACCGATCCGACAGACCCGTCTGAGCCGACCGACCCGTCCGAGCCGACGCAGTCCTCCGACCCGTCCGAGCCCGCCGAGTCCGCATCTCCCACCTCCGAAGCCCCGAACGCTTCTGAAGCCCCGACCACTTCCGACGCATCGAACACTTCCGAAGCCCCGAACGCCTCCGACGCATCGAACGCTTCCGTCGGCACAGGCTCCGAGACGGATGACGGCGGCTTCCCCGTCGGCTGGCTGATCGCTGGGATCGTGCTTGCCTGCCTGCTGATCGGCGGCGCGATCGTCTTCTTCGTGCTGAAAAAGAAAAAGGGTGCATAAGCATCCTGCTGCATTCTGCTGCATTCTGCTGCACTCTGCTGCTTATCAAAAGAAAGGCAAACCCATGCTTCCGATCCATTTTGACTATGACGTGATCATCATCGGCGCAGGTCCGGGCGGCATCTACGCGGCTTACGAGCTGCAAAAGAACGCCGCTCACCTCAGGATCGCGCTGTTTGAAGCGGGGCATCCTCTCCGACAGAGGCATTGCCCCATCGACGGGAACACCGTCAAGAACTGCATCAACTGCAAGCGATGCTCGATCATGAGCGGCTTCGGCGGCGCGGGCGCGTTTTCGGACGGAAAGTACAACATCACCAACGCGTTCGGCGGCACGCTGTACGAGCATATCGGGCGTTCGACCGCTTTGGAGCTGATGCGCTATGTGGACGACATCAACATGCGCTTCGGCGGCGAGGGGACGAAACTCTATTCCACCGCCGGGACGCGCTTCAAGAAGCTGTGCATCCAGAATAAGCTGAACCTGCTGGACGCGTCCGTGCGCCATCTGGGGACGGACATCAACTTCGTCGTGCTGGAAAACCTGTACGAGCAGCTGCAAAAATCGGTCGACTTCTTTTTCGACACCCCCGTGTGCGCGGTGGAAAAGCGGCAGGACGGGTTTTCCGTCGTCTGCGACAAGCAGTCCTATTCCTGCAAAAGCTGTATCGTCTCGGTCGGCAGAAGCGGAAGCAAATGGATGGAGCAGGTCTGCCGCGATCTGGGCATCACGACGCATTCCAACCGCGTCGATCTCGGCGTGCGCGTCGAATTGCCCGCCGTGGTGTTCTCCCATCTTACGGACGAGCTGTACGAAAGTAAGATCGTCTACCGCACCGAAAAATTTGAGGACAACGTGCGCACGTTCTGCATGAACCCGCACGGCATCGTCGTCAACGAGAACACCGGCGGCATCGTCACCGTCAACGGACACAGCTACGAGGACCCCGCCCTGCAAACCGAGAACACCAATTTTGCCCTTTTGGTCTCCAAGCACTTCTCCGAGCCCTTCAAGGACAGCAACGGCTACGGTGAAAGCATCGCAAAACTGTCCAACATGCTGGGCGGCGGCGTGATCGTTCAGCGGTTCGGCGATCTGGTGCGCGGTCGGCGCAGTACCGTAAAGCGCATCGAGGAGGGGCTTGTCACCCCCACCCTGTCCGCAACGCCGGGAGATTTGAGTTTGGTGCTTCCCAAACGCATCCTGGACGGAATCATCGAAATGCTGTACGCTTTGGATCGCATCGCGCCCGGAACGGCGAACGACGACACGCTCCTGTACGGCGTGGAGGTCAAATTCTATAATATGGAAGTCGAACTGGACGAGCATCTGGAAAGCGTTCACAAGGGACTGTACATCATCGGAGACGGAAGCGGCATCACCCATTCGCTCTCCCATGCGTCCGCCTCCGGCGTGTTCGTCGCCCGCGAGATT
>CAYPYA010000029.1:0-2685 GCA_964414775.1 uncultured Ruminococcus sp.
GTGCCGCACGGCATCGCCGTCGGAATCGAGGAATTTAAGGAGAAAAAGGACGTGCTGGTCGTGCGCGCCGAAATCTATTGTGAACGCGCCGCGCATAAAAAGATCATCATCGGAAAGAACGGCGAGATGCTCAAAAAGATCGGTACGTATGCCCGCGAGGAAGCGGAAAAGATATTCGGAACGCGCGTGTATCTGGATCTTTGGGTGAAGATCAAGGAGAACTGGCGGGACCGTCCGTCCTTGCTGTCCGACTTCGGCTATCGGGATGGGGATGCGTGATGCGGCATAAGGTCAGAGGGATCGTCGTGCGGGAAAGCGCGGCGGGGGAAAACGACAAGCTGCTCTGGGTTTTGACCGGCGAAGAAGGGCTTTTGACCGTCCGTGCGCCGGGGGTGCGGAAGCTGTCCGCGACCAATCTGCGTTCCGCGCAGCTGTTTGCGTATTCCGATCTGCTGCTGTATGTCAAGAACGGGTTCTATACCCTGCAGGAATCCATTTTGCAGGAGGATTTCTACTCTCTGCGGGAGGACGTGACCTCCTTTGCATTGGGCTGTTACCTGTGCGAGCTGGCGTCCTCCGTTTCGGTCGGCGGGGAAGAGGGGGTGGAGATCCTCCGCTTGCTGCTGAACGCGCTGTACGCGTCGGAAAAGAAGCTCGCAGACCCGCGTATCCTCAAAGCCGCGTTTGAATTCCGCATCGCGGCGCTGATCGGGTATGAGCCGGATCTGTCCGAGTGCCCCGTCTGCGGGAAGCCTGCCGACGGGATCGAACACCGCGTCATGGAATTGGCGGACGGCTGTCTGTTTTGCGCGACCTGCGTCCCTCCCGCCGAGGGCTATTCCGAACGCATGCCGCTGTCCGAGGGGTGCTATCGGGCGTTGCTGCACATTCTGCGCTCTCCGGTCGGGAAGATCTTTCTGTTCCGTCTGGACGAACCGTCCCTGCGGGAGCTGTCGCAGCTGACCGAGGCGTATCTGCTGATGCGCATGGAAAAGCATTTGAAAACATTGGACTTTTTGAAAAAGAATCTGTAGGAAAGGCAGGTATTGTCCCGTGAAAGACTTTGCGCGGGGAAAAACCGTCCTTGAATTTGATAAAATTACCGCCGCCGCCGCTTCGTTTGCCTATACCGAGGGCGGAAAGCAAGGCGTCATAGATTGCGTTCCCTCGACAGACCCCGTGACGGTCGAACGTCTGCTGGACGAAACGGAGGAAGCGCTGGAGCTGTTGACCTATCAGGGCGCACCGCCGCTGTCGGGTTCGCCTGCGATCCTGCAGACTGCGGAGCGAAGCAATAAGGGCGCGCTGCTGACTGTTCCCGAACTGCTTGCCGTCGCGGGACTGCTCCGCGCCGCGATCGCCGTGAAACAGTATGCCGCGGGGCGCGAGCTGAAAACGCTGGGCGTGTATTTCGGTACGCTGCTGGAGGAACGCGGACTGGCGCGCGAGATCGAGCGCGTCATTATCGCGGAGGATCAGATCGCGGACGATGCGTCCGATGAGCTGTACCGCATTCGGCGGGAGATGCGCAAAGCGGAAAACGAGGTGCGCGAGGTACTCAACCGCATCATTTCCGGTCCGACGCAGAAGTACCTGCAGGACGCGATCGTCACCCAGCGCTCCGGTCGGTACGTCGTACCGGTGAAGGCGGGGGAGAAGAACGCCATCAAGGGCATCGTGCATGATTCCTCCGCGTCCGGCGCGACCCTGTTCATCGAGCCGGCGGCGGTCATCGAAGCGAATAACCGTCTGCGCGATCTGCAGGGCAGGGAAAAGGACGAGATCGAAAAGATCCTGCGTGCGCTGTCTGTCGCCGTTTCCGAAAAATCCACCGTGATCACCGTCAATTACCAGACGATCGTGCGGCTGGACTGCATCTTTGCGCGCGCGTCCTACGCGTCCTCTCTGCGCGCTTCCCGCCCGCGTATGGGGAGTAATCGGATCCGCATCGTGCGCGGCAGACATCCGCTGATCGATCGGGAAAGCGTTGTTCCCACGTCCCTGCAGTTCGGAGACCCCGAACGACTGCTGATCATCACCGGCCCGAACACGGGCGGCAAAACGGTCACGCTGAAAACGCTCGGCTTGTTTGCTTTCATGGCGCAGGCGGGTTTTCTGCTTCCCTGCGACGACGGCACGGAATTGCCGGTCTTTTCCGGCGTGCTGGCGGATATCGGGGACGAGCAGAGCATCGAACAGTCCCTGTCCGCCTTTTCCGCTCATATGGTGCATATCGTGTCCATCCTGAAGGAATGCGACAGCGGATGTCTGGTGCTGTTTGACGAGTTGGGCTCCGGAACGGACCCGACTGAGGGCGCGGCGCTTGCGATCTCCATTCTGGAGGCGGTTCGCGCGTGCGGCGCGGTGACGGCGGCGACCACGCATTATGCGGAATTGAAGCTGTACGCGCTGGAAACGGAGGGCGTGCTGAACGCGTCCTGCGAGTTCGACGTGGACACCCTGCGCCCGACCTATCGGCTCATCATCGGGCTTCCGGGTCGTTCCAACGCGTTTGCCATCTCTTCGCGGCTGGGGCTTCCCGAACCGATCATCGAACGCGCCCGCGGCCTGCTTGCGGAGGATGATATCCGTTTCGAGGACGTTCTGACGCGTCTGGAAGCGGATGAACAGCGTTTGGAACGGGAAAAGCTTGCCGCCGCCGAAGCCAAGAAGAAAGCCCAGAGC
>CAYPYA010000030.1:0-6603 GCA_964414775.1 uncultured Ruminococcus sp.
AACACCACCTCGGTCTCGGACAGCGCGCTTTGAACGCGAACGCCGTCGGTCAGGCAAACGCCGGTCAGCACCGTGTGCGAACGACCCGACAGAAAATGAAGCATTTCACGCGCATGTTGGCGGTCGGTCGGCTTTCCGAGTGACGTTCCGTCCGCACAGACCAGCGTGTCCGCTCCGAGTACCAAGCGGTGCGGGAAGCGTGAGGAAACCTCCGACGCTTTACGGAGCGCGTTTTTCAGGACTGTTTCCGAAGCGGACAATGTGTTCGGTTCGACCTCGCGTGCGTCGGAGGGAACGGCGGTAAACGGAATGTGTGCCGTTTGCAAAAGCGCGCTGCGCCGCGGAGAGGCGGACGCCAGCAGTAAGGGTAGAATAGGTTCCATAAAAATGCTCCGTTTTTGAAAAAAATCCGTGGGATTTTTTGGTTTGCTATTGCAAAAAACACCCATATCTATTATAATAAACAGGAATCAAAAAAGCAAGAGGATCGCAAAGAAATTCCTTATGCGAAAAAAAGGACGGTCGATTGCATGAAAATACAAACGGACGCCATTCACAGGATCGTCGTCAAGGTCGGAACGTCCACGCTGACCCACGAGGGGGGAAGCATGGATCTGCGCAAGATCGAACGGCTGGTACGCTGTCTTGCGGATATCAAGAACAACGGCAGACAGGTCATTCTGGTTTCCTCCGGAGCGGTCGGGTGCGGGCTTGCAAAGCTGCATTTCGTGCGTGAGACGCTGACGACCCGCCAGAAGCAGGCGGCGGCGGCGGTCGGGCAATGCGATCTGATCGGGATGTACTCGCGTGAGTTTGCGCAGTACGGGCATACCGTTGCGCAATTGCTGCTGACCAAGGATGTCGTGGACGACGAGGCGCGGTACGAGAAAGCGAAGAACACGTTGGAGACGCTGCTCGAAGCGGGGGTATTGCCCATCGTCAACGAGAACGACACCGTTTCGGACGAGCAGATCCGATTCGGAAGTAACGATACCCTGTCCGCGATCGTCGCGCTGCTGTCGGACGCCGATCTGCTGATCAATCTGTCCGACGTGGACGGGCTGTATACCGCCGATCCGCGTAAGGACAAGAACGCGACGCTCATCGAATGTATTACGGAGATCACGCCGGAGCTGGAGACCTGTGCGGGCGGTGCGGGTTCGTCGCGCGGAACGGGCGGCATGGTGGCAAAGCTGCAAAGCGCGCGCACCGTGACCGAAGCGGGCATTCCCATGATCATCTGCAACGGGGATGATCCGGCGATGCTGTATTCCATTTTGGACGGCTTGTTCATCGGCAGCTACTTTGCTTCCAAACCGAGGAAAGGGGAAAAAATCTGATGACAATAGAGGAGCTTTGCGCCAACGCCAGACGGGCGATCCCCGTTTTGCAGTCGTCGGGCGGGGAACAGCGCAACCAAGCCTTGTTTTGCATGGCGGATCGCCTGTGTACGCATACCGGACAGCTTTTGGAAGCCAATCGGAAGGACCTGGACGCGTCCGATCCCCATTCGCCGATGCGCGACCGTCTGACGCTGAACGAATCGCGTCTGAACGGCATTGCGAACGCCCTGCGGGAGGTCGCCGCCCTGCCCGATCCGCTCGGAAGCGGGGAGGAGTGGGTGCGCCCGAACGGACTGCGCATCCGTCGGTGCAGCGTGCCGATCGGACTGATCGCCATCATCTGCGAAGCGCGTCCCAACGTCACGGCGGACGCGGCGGCGCTGGCGATCAAATCCGGCAACTGCGTGGTACTGCGCGGCGGTCGGGAGGCGTTTCAGACCAACTGCGCGATGGTTTCGCTTCTGCGGGATGCGCTTGCCGAAGCGGGTCTGCCGCGGGACTGCATCGTGATGCCCGAAGACCCCTCGCGGGAAAGCGCACAGCAGCTGATGAGGATGCGCGGGGTGGTGGATCTGCTGATCCCGCGCGGCGGCAAGAGCCTGATCCGCTCGGTGGTGGATCACGCGACGGTTCCCGTGATCGAAACGGGGGCGGGGAACTGCCATGTGTACGTCGATGAAAGCGCCGACCTTGCGCAGGCGGCAGACATCGTGGACAATGCCAAGCGGCAGCGTCCGTCGGTTTGCAACGCGGCGGAGGGCTTGCTGGTACACCGCGCGGTCGCAAAGAGCTTTTTACCGCTGCTGTGGGAACGGATGCCGGACGTGGAATTCCGCGGCTGTGCGGAGACCTGTGCCATTCTGCCGCATTGCGTTCCCGCTACCGAGGAGGATTTTTATACCGAGTATAACGACCTGATCCTGCATTGCAAGGTGGTCGGGGACGTGGAGGAAGCGATCTCGTTCATCAACGCGCACAACACGGGGCATTCCGAAGCCATTGTCACGCAGTCGATCCGCAACGCCGAACGCTTTACGGCGGGGATCGACGCCGCCGCCGTGTATGTCAACGCGTCCACGCGCTTCACCGACGGAGGCGAATTCGGGTTCGGCGCTGAGATCGGCATTTCCACACAGAAGCTGCACGCCCGCGGTCCGATGGGGCTTTCCGCGCTGACGACCGTCAAATATATTGTCAGCGGAAACGGGCAATGCCGCCGCTGATCTCCTGACATAACAGACAAGCATCGGGGCATAGAATCTTGACGGGTGATGCTTCGTGCTGCAGATGATTTTAACCGCCGTATCCCGCTTTTTGGGGCTGTTCTTACGGGTCTCGGGCGCAAATTCCTTCCCGCCTCCGCTTTCGAAGGACAAGGAACGGGAAATGTTCCTACGCGCCAGAGCGGGGGATATGCAGGCGCGCAACATTCTGATCGAGCATAATCTCCGTCTGGTCGCGCACATCGTGAAGAAATACTACCTGTCCTACAAGGATCAGGAGGACCTGCTCTCGGTCGGAACGGTCGGGCTGATCAAAGCCATCGACAGCTTTGACGTTGAGAACGGGGCGCGGTTTGCGACCTATGCCGGCAAGTGCCTGCAAAACGAAATTCTGATGTATTTCCGTTCGCAGAAAAAGCATGCGATGGAGACCTCCATCAACGAGCCGGTGGACGTCGATAAGGAAGGCAACCCGCTGACCTATCTGGATATCCTTTCGGATGATGAGGATATCGTCGAGCAGCTGGATATCAAGCTCAAGCACTCCCGCGTGTACCGTGCGGTGCGGGAGGTTCTGGATGAGCGGGAACGCATAGTGATCGTTTTGCGCTACGGGCTGACCGAGGAGGGACGCGTGTACGCACAGCGGGAGGTCGCCGAGCGTATGGGCATTTCCCGCTCCTATGTGTCGCGGATCGAAAAAGCGGCATTGTCTAAAATACGCGCCTATTTGGGATACTGAGAAAGGATTCTTTACCGTGTCAAACATCATTTCTTACCTTGCAACGTTTTTCATCAGTATGGTTCCGGTCATCGAGCTGCGCGGAGCGATCCCGATCGGGTATTACGCGTTTGACCTGCCGATCGTTCCCGTGGTGATCCTGTCGATCCTGGGAAATCTGCTGCCCGTCCCGTTTCTGATCGTGTTCGGCGGGTCGGTGCTGCGCTGGCTTGCGAAGTTCCCCAAGCTTGGCAAGCCGTTCCGCTGGATCCTGTCGCTGGGCGAAAAGAAGGTCGCAAAGATGCACAAGACGCTGTTTTGGGGCTTGTTCATCTTTGTTGCGATCCCTCTGCCCGGAACGGGCGCGTGGACGGGTTCGCTGGCGGCGATCACCTTACAGCAGGATCTGAAGCATGCGTTTCTGCCCATTGCGCTGGGCGTTCTCTGCGCAGGTGCGATCATTCTGGGGCTGTTCTATTTCGCACCGTCGCTGTTCATACAAATGTTCGCATAAAAAAGGATTTCGAAGATACGTTCAGGAAAAGAGGTAAAAAAACATGGCAAACTTCCAAATCGGGGTCATGGTCGACTCCTTCAAGCTCCCGTTTGAGCAGGGGCTTGCCAAAGCCGCCGAAGTCGGGGCGCAGGGCATTCAGCTTTACGTCGTGGACGGCGAAATGAAGTACGACACGTTCGATGAGAAAAAGGTAGAGCGTGTCAAGGAACTGCTTTCGAAGTACGGTCTGGTGATCTCGGCGGTCTGCGGCGATCTCGGCGGTCACGGCTTCGAACGCGCCGATGAGAACGCCCGGAAGATCCCCGCGTCCAAGGCGATCGCCGAGCTTGCGGTGAAACTGAACACCAAGGTGGTCACGACGCACATCGGCGTTGTTCCCGAGGACGCAAACGATCCGCTCAAGCCCGACAAGAACTGTGAAGCCTATCGGAACATGAAGCAAGCCTGCAAGGAGATCGGGGATTACGCCGCGTCTCTGGGCGTGACGTTTGCGATCGAGACGGGTCCGGAGCCCGCCGAACGGCTCAAAGCGTTTTTGGACGACGTGAACAGCGTCGGGTTCGGCGTCAACATGGACCCTGCGAACCTTGTCATGTGTACCGGAACGGATCCGGTGCAGTCGGTCTACACGCTGAAGGATTACATCGTACATACCCACGCAAAGGACGGGAAGGGCTTTATCATCAACCCGCGCAAGGTGTACACCTTCTTTGCCGAGGGCGGGATCGAGGATCTGCGCCTGTCCGACTACTTCCTGGAGGTGCCGCTTGGAGAGGGGAACGTTCCGTTTGACGGGTATCTGAACGCTTTGCAGGAGATCGGCTATCACGGATTCCTGACGGTGGAACGCGAGTGCGGAGACGATCCGTATGCCGATATCAAAAAAGCGGTCGACTTTTTGAAAAGCAAAATATAGAAACATACATCTTCCGTGTTGATAAGAAAGGAAGTTCCATTATGAAAAAAATCGGTTTCATCGACTACTATCTGGATGAGTGGCACGCGAACAATTACCCCGCTTTTATCAAAAAAGCGGATCCGAACGGGGAATTCACCGTCGCGTATGCGTATGCGGAAAAGGATAAGGAAGGCGGTCTGACGACCGACGCATGGTGCGAAAAGTACGGCGTGCAGAGATGCGCAAGCATTGAGGAGATCGTGGAAAAGAGCGATTGCCTGATCGTCATGAGTCCGGACAACCCCGAACGGCATTGGGATATGTGCCAGCTTCCGCTGCGCAGCCGCAAGCCCGTTTATGTCGATAAGACGTTCGCCCCCTCCAAGCAGATCGCGCTGGATCTGGTGAAGCTGGGCGAGGAAAACGCAACGCCGTTCTTCTCGACCTCCGCGTTGCGCTTTGCGGACGAGCTGAAGACGGTGAAAAAGGACGGCATCGTGTTCATCAACTCGCGCGGACCGGGCAACTTTGACACCTATTCCATTCACCAGCTCGAACCCATGCTGATGCTGATGGGCAGCGACGTCAAGCGCGTCATGTCCGTCGGAAGCGGAAAGTATGAATCCATGGTTCTGGAATTTTCCGGCGGCCGCAGCGCGGTGATGTCGCATTACGGCTGGAACGGCGGCATTGATTTTGAATTCACGGTCAGCTATGCGGACGGAACGAACGTCAAGGTCCCCGCGATGTCCAACACGTTCCCCAACTTCATTGCGGAGCTGTTGGAGTTCTTCCGCGACCGGAAGCCGCGCGCCGCGCACGATGAGACGGTTGCCGTCATGGCGGTGATCGAAGCGGGCAACCGCGCGCTCAAGACCCCGAATTGCTGGGTCGAAGTGTAAAACCGAAAACGAAAATGGCATGAAAAAAGCGGTCGGATACGGGTGAACCCCGTGCTGACCGCTTTTTCTTTGCGTCCGATTTTACTCGTCTGTCTGTTCGTCCGTTGGATTTTCCGGCTGCGTCTCGTCCGCGCATTCGTTTGCCAGTTCGGCTGTTTCGTTCGTTTCGACCGTATCAACGGTTTCGGCTTCTGCAACCGTTTCGGTTGTTTCTACCGTTTCGGTTGTTTCTACCGTTTCGACCGACGCGGTTTGGAACTTCGCGCTGTAGGTCTGCTCCGACGGCTTGCGCTTGCTTCGTTTATACAGCAGCGGCATTCCAACGATACACAGGATCACCGACAGGATGCCGACGAACACCGAGAACTTGATGCTCGGGAAAAAGGGCAAAGGCAGGCTGTCCGTGCGGAGCAGCTCGATCCATGTACGTCCCAGGCCGTACCAGCCGAGATACAGCAGAATGATCTGCCCGTCAAACTTCTTTTTCCGATAGAACAAAAACAGCAAAAGCGACACGCCGACCAGATTCCACACCGATTCGTACAGAAAGGTCGGGTGTACCTGTGCAAAGGTCACGCCGTCGACCGTGACAAGATTCTGTTCGATCAGGTTTTCCGTTTGGTACGGATTGCTCTGCACGACGCTTTTGACGGCGTTCCACGGCAGGCGCATGGCAAACAGGTTGTCCGTGTAGTCCCCGAACGCTTCCATGTTGACAAAGTTGCCCCAGCGCCCGATCGCCTGTGCAAGCATCAAGCCGGGGGCGACCGCGTCCAGCGTTTTCAAAAAGGAGAACTTGGCAAAATGCGTATACAGCAAAACCGCGAGTGCTCCGAAGATCACGCCGCCGTAGATGGCAAGCCCGCCGCCGCGGATGTTGATGATCTTCCAGAGGTCGCCCCGGTATTCCTCCCAGCTGGTCACGACATACACGAACCGCGCCCCGATGATCGCGGCGGGAACCGTGATGAGCGCCAGCGTGTACAGGTTGTCCTCCGG